>DATMEE010000391.1:0-8536 GCA_035557035.1 Phycisphaerae bacterium | reverse complement strand
CCGATCCCGAATATCCGAGCGCCGCGGCTTTTCTTCCACCAAAGAAGACAATTCCCGCGCTTAGGGCCGCCGCGAAATCCTGCGAAGGATGCCCGCTTCATCTTCATGCCACGCAGACCGTCTTCGGCGAAGGGCCGGCGGGCGCGAGAATCCTGTTCATCGGTGAGCAGCCCGGGGATCAGGAGGACTTGCGGGGGCGGCCGTTCGTCGGGCCGGCGGGACGTTTACTGGACGAGGCGCTGGAGGAAGCGGGGATTAAGCGCAGCGAGACGTTCATGACCAACGCGGTCAAGCACTTCAAGTTTGAGATGCGCGGGAAGCGGCGGCTTCATGCCAAGCCGAGGGCACGAGAGATCGAGGCCTGCCGGCCGTGGCTGGACGCGGAGATTGCGGCGGTGAAGCCGCGGCTGATCGTGTGCCTGGGGGCGACGGCGGCCCAGGCCATGATGGGCAGGGCCTTCCGCATCACGAAGGAACGCGGAAAAGTCTTCAAGCCGGCCGATGGGCCGTGGATCATGGCGACGGTTCACCCGTCTTCCATCCTGCGCGCCCCCGATGACGAATCCCGTCGCCAGGCGAAGCGCGACTTCATCAAGGACCTCAAAAAAGCCGCTTCGGCCCTTGAATCGTGAAATATCTCGCGGTTTTGGGCGTTTTTCTGGTACACTGAAGTTACATTTTTGGATCGTGGCATGACGTCCGTGACTTGCATTAGCTTCTTTCTTCTCGGCTCTTTATTGGCTATAGAACCTCGCCATGGGGAAGCTGCCGACCTCTTAGCCTCGTCTTCTCAGTGGACGCCAAAGCACGCCGGCCACCTTCTCCGCCGCGCCGGATTCGGCGGGACGCCGGAGCAGATTCAATACCTCAAGAAACTGGGCCGCGAGAAGGCCGTCGAGTACCTCGTTCATTACGAATCGATCGAAGGCGGCATCGAACCGCTGGAGCTTGATCCTTACGAGCCGCGAAGGCCGTTCGGGGCGCGCGGCAAGAACAAGGCGGATCGTCAGAAACAAGTCGCCCAGAATCGCCGCGAGGACCGGCTGCTGCTGGAGGACGTGCTGGGCTGGTGGCTGGAGGCGATGGTCATGTCGCCGCGGCCGCTGGAGGAGAAGCTGACGCTGTTCTGGCACGGGCATTTCACCAGCGGCTATCGCGAGGTGAAATCGAGCCATGCGATGCTCAAGCAGAACCGGACGCTCCGCCGCCACGCCTCGGGCAATTTCCGCCAGATGCTGCTCGACGTCACCCACGACCCGGCCATGATCCTGTATCTGAACATGCAGCAGAATCGGAAGGACAAGCCCAACGAGAATTATGCCCGTGAACTGCTGGAGCTTTTCACCCTCGGCCCCGGCCATTACACCGAAAAAGACATCAAGGAGGCCGCTCGGGCGTTTACCGGCATCGCCGTCGATCAACAGACCGGCGAGCATGTCTTCCGTTGGCGGCAGCACGACGATGGCGAGAAGTCGTTTCTCGGGCGCACCGGCGACCTGGAGGCGGCCGACATCATCGACGCCATTCTGGAGCAGCCGGCGGCGTCGCGATTCATTGCCCGGAAGGCGTGGTGTTATTTTGCCTACCCCGATCCCGAGGAGGACGTGGTCGAGGCGCTGGCGCGGGTGCTTCGCGAAAACAACCATGAGTTCAAGCCGATGCTCACGGCGATGTTTATGAGCGATGCCTTCTACTCGCCGCGGGCCATGTTCACGCAGATCAAAAGCCCGACGCAGCTCATGGTCGGGACAATGCGGGCGCTGGAAATCGCCCCGCACGACGCGGCGGCGCTGAACATCGGCCTGCGGATGATGGGCCAGTCGCTGATGCAGCCGCCGAACGTGAAGGGATGGGACGGCGGCGCGGCGTGGATCACGGCCAGCACGCTATACAATCGCTATAACGTGATGGGCGCGCTGATCGCGGGCAATGACAACGTCCAGTCACGCCGCCGCCGGCAGCGGGTGATCGCGGCGATGCGGCAGAGCCTGGGCCAGGAAGCGCCGGTGGATGAGGCGGCGCTGTCACGCCTGCAACCCCCATTTGACCCGCTCCCGGCCGTCGAGAAGCGGCGGCTGACGACCGCGGAAAAGCTGGTTGACCACTACGCCGAGGTGTTGCTGCAGCGGCCGCTGAAGCCCGAGAAACGAAAACTGCTGATCGAGACGATGAAGCCGCATTACGACCGGACCAATCCGAAGTCCGGGCATAACATGGACGTGATTCGGGGGTTGATTCATTTGATCGTGAGCATGCCGGAGTATCAGTTGTCATGAGGATGAATTTGGCGATTTGGCGATTTGGTGATTTGGCGATCTGGCGATTGGGCCGGCTGCGGGGTATTTGAAATGTCCGATGACCTCATTTTCACTCGGCGCGAGATGCTGGCTCGTGGCCTCACCCTGGTCTCCGCGGCGGCGACGATTCCTTACTTCCTTGATCGCACCGCGGTCGCTGTCGCCGGGGCGAATGACGGCCCGCGCTCCGGGCGCCAGCGGGGCAACGAGGCAGAGCGCATTCTCGTGGTGCTGCAACTGGCCGGCGGGAATGACGGGCTGAACACCATTGTGCCAGTCGGCAACGATCGCTACTACGAAGCGCGGCCGCAGATCGCGATTCCGAAGAATGAAACGCTCAAAGTCAACGACGATCTGGCGTTTCCCAAGCAGGCCGAGGGTCTGAAGCGGCTTTACGACGACGGCCTGCTCGCGATTCTGCAGGGCGTCGGATATCCCAATCCCAATCGGTCGCACTTCGTCGCGACCGACATCTGGTCCACGGCCGATCCCACGGAGGCGACGCACAACGGGTGGATCGGCCGCTACTTCGACTGTGCCTGCAAGGGAAGCGACCGCCCGAATCCGCGGCGCGGCATCGCGTTGACGCAGGAGGCGCCGCTGGCAATGCAGGGGGCGCGATTTTCACCCGTGAGCTTCGGCAGTCCCGATGAGCTGACCTTTCGCGGTCCCGCGGCCGGCGGCAAGGGCACGGAAACGTTCAACAAGCTGAACCGCGCGAAAAAGCGGCCCGGCTTGCGGGGTGACGAACCGTTTGCACCCAAAAACGAAGTCAGCGCCCTCGCATATCTGGAGCGCATGGCGATGGACGCCCGCGCCTCGGCCGATGAAATCCAGAGCGCCACCGGCTCAACCGGTGCGAACCAGCGCGGCGGATTTCAATTCCGGTTCAAACGCCCCGGCCGCGGCGGCGAACTCGGCGCGCAGCTCGAAATGGTCCATCGCATGATCGCCGCAGGTCTCGAAACCAAAGTGTATTACGTCTCCATGGGCGGGTTCGACACCCACGCCGGCCAGATTGGGCGCCACCCGAACCTGATTCAGCAGCTCGGCGAAGCGCTGCACGAGTTCGTCGACAACCTGCGCGACGCCGGCCTGCTGGATCGTGTCACCATCATGACATTTTCCGAGTTCGGGCGCCGCGTCGCCGAAAACGGCTCGAACGGGACCGACCACGGCGCGGCCGCTCCCCTCTTCGTCATCGGCAACCACATCCGCCCGGGCGTCCACGGCGAGCACCCCAGCCTGGAGCCGAACGAACTCGACGCCGGCGATCTCCAGTGGCACACGGATTTTCGGAGCATTTACGCGGCCGTGCTCGAAGATTGGTTGAAGACGAACCCCGAGCGAATCCTCGGCGGGCCGTATGAAAAAGTTTCGCTTTTTGTATGAGTGACGCATCGTTTCCGAGGCCGAAGCGCTAGCGAGGCGAGGGACGCAGTCCGCACAAGACTAGAACAGACGTTATCCGAGTAGCACCATCTTCGTTTAGTCTAGATCCGCCCCCTGTTGTTCAGAAATGTAATCGATCGCCATCCGCAAGCTCCTGGCATCCCACAACCAGCGATCGCTGCCACCTTCTGTCCAGACGTTCATCGTTTTTGGAAATTCTCCACGCTCGCGCAAGATGCGCGTACACCATGCTTTGAATTGCTCGCGGGCGATGTCCGGATGAATATTGCAAGTCAGCACGACGTGTACATGATTGGTTCTGACGTTTGCGCCATGCAATGTCCATTTTCGGATCTGACAATGCCGGTGGATGGTTTCGTGTACTGTAATCCTGGCGATTCGGCCCAGTGTGACGGCTGGGTGACGCAAGAGAACATGGTTTAGGCTGTAAACAATCGGATCGGGTTTGACGAACGGCGTTCCGGGGCGTATTTGTTCGCGGGTCCACTGAACCGCGTTCATCACCGTGCAGCCAGGTGCCGTAAGTGGTCCACATAAGTAAAAAGCCAACGGGATCGGCGGGCATAAGGGTACTGCCTCGCTAGCGCTTCGGCCTCGGAAATGGGGACGCCGAGTTTCATACACTTACACAACCGTCATATCGCAAGTCGTATCCGGCATGAATCGAGAAATGGTCCCTCGCCTCGCTAGCGCTTCGGCCTCGGAAAGGTGAGCGCCCTTCGCATGAAGGCGACGATCAGCGGCGCGTAGAACAGCACCGGTATGGCGCCGCAGGCGCTGAACGCAATCGCCGGCTCGTCGCACGGAATCGCCGGCGCGTCGGCGAACGCCTCGTTGACCACCCGGCCATCGCGGGCGAATTCCCTGGGCAGGCCGAGCAGGTGCAGTGCCGTTGCAGCGACATCCATCTGCCGCACCTGTCCGCACAGCTTCCGCCCGACCGCGATGCCGGGGCCATTAACGACGAACGGAATCAGGCGATCCTCAGGGATGTCGAACCCGTGAACCTTGTCGTGCCCGCCGTGGTCGGCCGTCACAATGATCACCGTCTGGTCGCGGACGCCTTCTTCCACCAGCGCATCGAGAATTCGGCCGAAGGACGCATCCGACGCCGATGCCGCATCGAGATATTCCTCGGTCATCCAGCCATGCGCGTGCCCCGCGCCGTCCGGCTCGCCGAAGTGCACAAAGAGCAGGTGCAAGTCATGATCGCGAATCGCTTTCGAAACCGAATCCGCCAGGTCCGAGAGCCTCGGCTCGATTTCACGCACCTTCGCGTCGGTCCCTGCGCACAAGTATTCGAGCTTTTTCTTTGTCGCGAAAAATCCGCTCGCGACGTTCGCCGCGCAGGCTTCATCGAAAATCGTCCGGCTGCGAATTCGACCTTCTTCGTGGAAGTTGAAAAGCACGCCGTGATTGAGCGTCGTCAGTCCGGTCACCATCGTCGCATGATTCGGCATGGTGATTGACGGCATCTCGCACAACGCCGTCGCCTGATAGCTCCCGCCGTCGATCAACTCCTGCAAGTGCGGCATGCGCTCGCGCGAAATCGCATCCGGGCGCAGGCCGTCGAAACTCACGATCATCACCCGCGGACCGGTCTTCTCCGCGGCGGCGTTGCCGCGCTCGCGGCTCCGCTCCGTCTCGGAGCAACTCAGTGAAAGGCACGCAGTCAGAATCGGGACGCAGCCCCGAAACATCCCCCCTCGCGTCCATGTCGAACTAATCATTCCGAAGCGACTCCAGCAGTTGCTCATGCATCGCCGGCGCTCCGACTAGAATCGGAATGTCCTCGCCGCGATACGCATTGATCTCCATCGGCCAGATCCGTTGGCCGGCGACGTCGGTCACGACGCCGCCCGCCTCCTCGATCAGCAACGACCCTGCCGCGAGGTCCCACAGCTTGCACTCGGGTGCATAGGCCGCGTCGGCATAGCCGGCCGCCACCCACGCGAGGTGCAGGCACAGCGATCCCAGATTCCGATAGAGCAATTGATTCATCCAGCCGGCGACCGCCTTCTCCATCGGCCTCCGCCGGAACGAGGAAAGCAGCACGGTCGTGTCGGCGGGATTCGCATGCGAAGTGACGCGAATCGGCTGGCCGTCGCAGTACGCCCCTCCGCCGCGCACCGCTGAATACGTGCGGCCGGTCGAGGCATCGTAGATCGCGCCCACGATGGGCTCTCCGGCCAGGAGAACTCCCACCGAGGTTGCATACATGGTCGAGCCGCGGGCGAAATTTCGAGTCCCGTCGACGGGATCGATCACCCAGCAATACTCAGCCGAACGGATCGCGGTGTGACGCTCGGGGTGCGGCACGCTCTCTTCGACGATGATCGAATGCGTTGGAAAACACTGCGCGATCACGGCCAGCATCGCCGCCTGAACGCGGTGATCCGCCTCCGTCACCGGCGTATTATCCTGCTTTCGCTCCACCGAGACGCTGCCGAGCAGCGCCCGCGCCGTGTTGCCGCCGAGCTGCGCGAGATCGCGCGCGGCGGACAATAAATCCATCTGAACAGGGTGTATCGACATGGGGTCGATTGTCGCGCTGAGGAGCGTGCCGCACAAGTCGCACGGCGATGATTCTCAACTCACGCGTTACGGCGGCTCGGCTCGGCCGTCGGGCGCAGAACGGTGATGCGGTTCTTGCCGCCCGCTTTTGCGAGGTAAAGCGCTTCGTCGGCGAGCTGAATCAGTCCCATCGAGTCGGCGGGCAGGTCGCAAGCCCGATTGGCCAGGCCGATGCTGAGCGATGCGATGCTGGCCTCGGGCAGGCGCTTCTGGAGCGTGGAGCGGAATCGATCGATGATGCGCTCGGCCGAGGCCTGCGCGTCTTCCGGGGCGGTTTGCGGCATGAGCACGATAAACTCGTCGCCACCGTAACGGACCGCCACGTCAGATTCGCGGATGGATTCCTGGATGACGGTGGAGGTCATCTTCAGAAGATCGTCGCCGATCTGATGCCCGAGTGAGTCGTTCACGCGCTTGAAATTATCCAGGTCGATCATCATGCAGGTGAGATCGGTGCGATAGCGTGTGGATTCGGCAAAGAGCTGGGCCAACAGCTCGTTGAAATGTCGGCGGTTGTAAAGCCCGGTGAGCGAATCCTTCGCAGCCAGTTCTTTGAATCGAACATTGGCCTGCTCCAGCGCCTCGGTGCGCTTCAAGACGCGCTCTTCCAGCTCCGAATTCAGGCGCATCAGGTTTCCGTGCGTCTCCTGTAGGGCGTCCGCCATCCCATTGAACGCGACGGCCAGCTCTCCGATCTCGTCGCCGCGCTTCACGTTGACCCGGGTGTGGAGTTTTCCTTCCGCAAAGCTGCGCGCGGCCTCGCGCAGCTTGTTCAGGGGCGAGATGACGTTTCTCACCACTTCGTAGCCGACCGGCACCATCAGGAGCGTGATGCCGATCGCCAGGCCGATGGTGGAATCAATCAGCGCCGCCAGTCGCGCCTGTGAATGTGCCAAACTCACGCCGATTCGCACGTAACCCAGGGTCGAGCGCACGTCGGATTGGAGGACAAGCTCCCGATCGCTGTAGATGGGATAGACGATGTCGATCCGCGCCGCCTTCTCCGAGGTCTGCGACAGTTGCGGCTGGTCGATGGGCTGGACGGACACGTGCTTGACATCCTTCATCAGAAACTGGGTGATGCCTTCCTTGTCGCCCTGCGAGCCGGTGATCAACTCTCCGGAAGCATCCGCGAAAATGACGTAGGCGATTTCTCCGCCGCTCACGCAGTTTTCCGCGATGGCCAGCAATCCTTCGCGATCACGGCGCTCGAGCATCGCTTGCACCGTGCCGGCCAGGGCGCGGGCGATTTCGCGGGCGTGGCGCTTGGTCTGACTCAGCGTGATGCGCGAAGAGACGCGCAGGCACGTCGCCGCGGTCAGCCCGGTGGCGGCCAGCACGACGAAGGTCAACAGCACGGTGGTTCGGAACTGGAGTCCGCGGATGCTGTTCAAGATCAGGCGGGATATCGCGCGCAACCGTTTCTCGCTTCACAAATTCGCCGCAGCTGCGCGCATGGCAGGTCCCATGCATGGCAATCCTTGCGGCTTTTTCCCGATCTTTATCGACCCGCCGGACGCGGCTCTTCATCAGGAAGGCCATGAATTCGCAGGGGAGATGTGGCTCATAAGTGCGGCATCGCAAGATGTTTAGGACGCCGCAAGCACGCCCGAACCTTGTCTTTCGGCGCACATGGCGATAATATTTCGTTTTCACGCCCGAAGGCCCGTTTCGGGTGAAAGATGGTGAGCGTAGCTCAGTTGGTTAGAGCACTAGGTTGTGATCCTAGGGGTCGCGGGTTCGAATCCCGTCGTTCACCCGTTTCAAATCGGATTTCGGACGGTCGCGCCGCCTCACGTCCGCGTTATCGAACCCGTCTCGCGGAAGCTCGTGAAAGGAGCCTACCGATGGCCAAGCACCCGCCGCGCTTTCTCGACATTGTCCGCGACGCGAAAACCCGAATTCAGGAAAGCACGGTGGCAGAGGTGAAGAAGCGCAAGGACGCGGGCGAGGGATTCGTGCTGATCGACGTGCGCGAGCAGGATGAATTTGCCGCGGGCCATCTGCCCGGCGCGATTCCCCTGGGCAAGGGAATTCTCGAGCGAGATATCGAGCGGGTGGCGCCCGATCCGAAGACGCCGATCGTGCTCTATTGCGGCGGCGGATTCCGCTCGGCGCTGGCGGCGGACAACCTGCAGAAGATGGGCTACACCTCGGTCATTTCCATGGATGGCGGCTACCGCGGGTGGCACGAGGCGGGCTACCTCGTCGTACATGACGAATGAGGGTGTCGCTAGCGCGGCCCCAAAGTG
>DATMEE010000390.1:0-5131 GCA_035557035.1 Phycisphaerae bacterium | reverse complement strand
GCATCGCTCGGCCAGCACTGCGGTCTTGCCGCTGCCGGCGCCGGCGGAGACGAGGACGCTGCGGCCGACGGTTTGAATGGCGGCGCGCTGGGCGTCCGTCCACGTCGGCGTTGCTGCGGTCTCGGAAAATGTCGGCGTTTCGAGGCTCATTCTTCGATGAAAAATGGTTCGTCGGGTTTTTCTTTTTTTGGTTCGGCCGGCTTGCCGGTCAGCTTTTCGATGACGTCGCCGCGCGACATGGGCGTGAGCGTGTTGACGCGATGTGAGACGAATTCGAAGGCACACACGCTGCGATACTCGCAGTTCACGCAGGCCATGCGTGTGCCGTGCCGTGCGGGCATCACCTTGATGTCGCCCTGGAGCCATAGCTCCGCGAGATCGGTGAGTTTGGCGCGCACGTGATCGAGCAGCAGGGCCATGACGCCCTTGGGCACGGCGTCGGAGATGTTGAGATTGCTGATCTGGCCGTCCTTTCGCCGGGCCATGGTGAAGGCGGCGGATTTGGCTGATCGATTTTGGGAGGCGCGCCCTCTTATGGGCGCCTTCGTCTCAGCGAGTTTGAACGCGGGTTCGAGCTGTTCGATCCAGTCGAAATCAACCACGCCGCGGGGGCGAAGGGCGGTAAACGGATCGAAAGACTGGCCATGTGCTTCATTCGGATGATCGACCCGCGTGTGTCGGCTTAGCAGCGGAAGAAAGAACGCCCCCCCCGGCACGATGTCGGCGCGATCGGTCGGAATGCCGGCGTCCCGAAGGACGAGCAGATACGCGAGCAATTGAAGCTGCAGGCCGTGGAACGCTGCGTCCAGAGAGAGCCGGCGACCGAGGGAGCGCTTGTAGTCGAAGACGACGGCCAGGCGGGTCGCGCCTTCGCGGACGAAGTCGATGCGGTCGATTTTGCCGCGGACGAGGACGCTTTCGCCGGATTTGAGTGTGAGTTCGAGCGCGGGCAGCAGTGGATCGCGCTCGTCGCCGAAGAGCCGCTCGGTGAATCGGGGCCTGAGCAGCGTCTTGCCGACGGTGGCGCGCTGGGCGTGAACCGCGAAGGGCAATTCGAGCCGGGCGCGCCAGGCGACGCGGTCGCGCTGGGCATCGGAGAGCCCGAGTCGCTCGGCATAGAGGGGCAGCGTTTGTTCGCAGATCGCCGACAGTCGCGCGTACACGTCGGCGTCGGACATGTCGCGAAGTTCGAGTTGCGAGGCCAGGAGATCGTTGACGAATTGCTCTAGCACCTCGTGATAGAGATTTCCGAGGTGGACGTGCGAGACCTGCTGCTCGACACGCTCGGTCAGGTTCAGGCCATAGCGGGCGAAATGCCGGAACGAGCATTGGGCCATCGTTTCAAGCTGCGTGATGCTGGTGCGGTGGGGCGCGGGCCAGAGATCTTTGTGTACCGCATCCCGCAGCATTGCGTTTTCGATCGGCGCGAGTGCCCGAAGCGAGCGTGCAATCGAGTTGCGCAGCGTGGCGGGGGCCTTTGTTCGTGCCCAATCATAGAGTGCCAGCGCGGGGGCAACATCGGCGCCGCCGGCGCGGCCGCGGGCCCAGTTGGAAAGATCACGATTGAGACACGACGCCAGTTCTATCGGCGTGCTGATTCGGGTGTCCCGGAAATCTTCCGAGTCGGGTTCGACCCGCGCTTCGGGAAGCGCCCCGAGGATGGCATTGAGGTAGGACGACGGCTCGAGCGGCCTGCCCGATGCGTCGCTTTCGGGATAGCTGAGGTAGAGCTGCCGGCTGGGTCGCGTCACCGCGATGTAGGCGAGTGCCCGCTCGTCGAGTTGTTGCTCGTCGCGCGATCGGCCGAGCGTGGCGTTTCGCGATGATAGATAGGCGCGCTCCGCGTCGCCGAATATCGTGTTCTCGCGGACCCGCGCGGGAAATCCGCCCTCGCAGAGCCCAAGCACGAAAGCGGCCTTGACCGGCGGATGGCGGCTGCGCTCGATGCTGCTGACGAGCACCTGGTCGAGGGTGGACGGTGTGAGGCCGAGACTGAACTCGGATAGGGCTGATTCGATGACCTCGCGAAACTGGCGGCCGGTCATCGCTTCTTCGCCCAGCGACGCATGAAGCTCGTCGAGGAGATTGATGATTTCAGACCAGACGTGCTCATGCTCGGCGGCTTCGTCGAGATCATTCCGCGCGATTGCGGTGGTTTGCCAGGCTGCAAGTGTTGAGGGAACGCGCATTTTGCGGAGCGCGGCATAGAGACGGCGCACCCACTCGGCGCACTGCGTCCCGGCGCCGCCCGACTTCGAAACGGGCCACACGTCCCGGAGCGATTCAATGAGCATCGCCCGCGCTGCATCGACGAAACGCACCGCGGCAGGCGGTCCGGGCGGCGGGAGCGAGTTGGATTCCGTGTTTTTCTGAGTTCTTGGATTTGCTCCGCGCGTGCCGGGGAGGGGACGCGTCCATTGTCTTGTCCAGGTTGCGGAATCGGACAGGTTGAATGCCCGTGCATAATTCTCGACCGCGTCGGACTGGGCGTCGCGCAAGCCCGACAGGCCGCTCTTCATCATGCGAACGATGGCTTCATCGACCGCCGCTCCGCCGTTCAGGCTGACGAGAGCGCGGACGAGCTGCACGAGGGGATGATGGTGCGTGGGCCTGCGTCGATCGATGAAGAAGGGAATGCCGTGGGCGCGAAGCTCCGCGGAGATGATGTCGTGGTAGGGGGCGAGGTCGCGGACGATGATGGCGATATCGCGAAATCGCAGCGGATTCTGTTCGCGCTGAACGAGATCGAGGACGGTCCGCGCGGCGGCGGCCACTTCGGCGCGACGATCGCGGCAACGGAGAATTTGTAACTCCGCGTGAAGAGGGAGTGGATCGGCAGCAGCGTCGGGCCCTGTAGAGGCGAAGCGCTCTTCGACCTTTACGATGGGCGGGACGTGGAAGAGTTCGCGCTCCAGCGCGGCGAGTGATGGGGCATGTTCGAATCGCGGCGGCGTGGCTGGCGTCAGTTCGATGGGACTGTCGAGCGCGATTCCGCTGTCAATCAAAGTGCGAAGCAGGGTGGCGTGGGTTTGTCCTGTGCGGGCGAAGAGAGAGGGATCGAGGCCGGATTTTCCCAGGGTGAGATCGCCCGTGAAGCTGATAGTTTTATCGCGCGGAGCGCCCACCGCTTCCTCACGGGCGCGGCTCCGTTGGTCCGCGCGGCTGTGTTTGGGGTCGAGCAGCAGGGCGAGATCGAGGTGCGAGGCGATCTGGGCGAGGCTGACCATCATGCGCAACTGCTGCTGGGTGAAGCCGGCGAAGCCGTCTGCGAAAACGCGCGAACCGTGCAGCCAGGTTGCAGCGCTCAGGCGCGAGCGGGCGAGATCGAGAACGCCTTCGGGGTCGACGCGCGTATCTCCAAGATATTCCAAGTAGGCGCGATAGAGCAAGGCGGCGTCGTGAAGCCGGGCGGCGGTTGGATCGGCGGCGTCTTCGGCAGCGCGGGCGGCTTCCTCAAGCTGCTCGACCGAAATCGCCTCCTGCATCAGTTGGGCGATGCCGCGGGAGATTTCCGCGACAAAGCTGCCGCGATCCGCCACCTTCGCGAACTCCCGCAGCGATTTTCGATGACGGCTAATCAGCAGCCGCAGCGCCATTTGACGGCCGAGCGATGACAAGGGCGTCGGCGTTCGGCCGGTTGATTCTGAAAAGATGCGATTGGCGAGTCGGCGAAAGCTGAGCACTTCGCACCGGCCGAGGGCGAGTATGTTGTGAGGCTGAAGCATTCCCAGCAGGCCGCGCTCCATCTGCAAGGCGGCTTGCTCGGGCACGAGCATGATGAGCCTGGGGCCGTCGATAAGGCTGCGCACCAGCTCGCGGCAGACTTCGCTCTGGCAGAAGTGCGTCTTTCCGGCGCCGGCGCGACCTGTGATAAAGCGAACGCTCAAGACACACTCCTATCCACAAGATAAACAGGGCCCACTGCAATGCCGCAAGGCTGGGTGTGCAGATATATGAGCGTTCACCAAAGCCGACTCCGCCGCTCCTTCGGAGCGGATTGAAATCATGTGCGATTGGTCCACGGGTTCCGCTTCGCTCCACCCGTGGCTACACTCCGTCACCCCTTCGGGGCGAAGAGGAAGGTTTTCTTTGTCGCGCTAACCCCGCGTTCGCAAGTCTGTGTAGAATGCGGCCGGTCTCTTACTCGTGAGGATGCGAATTGCTCTTTGCCGACGCGACACCCTCAGCCGGCTGGCCCCCGTGGCTGACGTTCCTGGGCCAGTTCAAATCATACATGATTTTGTTCGCGGCCGCAGCGGCGGCGACGCTGATGGCGACGCCGCTGTACATTCTGATCGCGCATCGGCTTGGGTGGGTCGATCGCCCGTGGGGCCGGAAGCGTCACGAGCGCGCCACTGCGACGATGGGCGGGCTTGTGATTTTCGGTGCGGTTTTCGCGGGAGCCTTCATCGCGCTGTCGCTCGACAATCGGGTCGGCGAAATGCTGCGCGAGCGGCGGGTTGAGATATACACGCTGTTGGCATGCACGACCTGTATGATCCTGCTCGGCATCATCGACGACCGCCACGCGATTGCCCCGCGGGTGAAGCTGCTGGTTCAATCGGTCGTCGCGATCGCCGCGATCGCGCTGGGCTTCCGTGTTCAGGCCATCACGATGCCATTTGTCGACTCCGTACCGGTGCCCGCGCTGGTGAGTTATGCGTTGTCGCTGCTCTGGATCGTCGGCATTACCAACGCCGTGAATTTGACGGACGGGCTGGACGGTCTGGCGGCGGGCATTTGCTTTCTGGCGGCGTCGGTCAATGCGCTCGTCGCGATCTGGCTCGGCAACTATTACATGT
The DNA here is from genome assembly GCA_035557035.1 of Phycisphaerae bacterium. Lineage (GTDB taxonomy): Bacteria > Planctomycetota > Phycisphaerae > UBA1845 > UTPLA1 > JADJRI01. Next base: position 329 of record DATMEE010000390.1, on the reverse strand, counting down.
CCGCGATGATGGTGCTGTTGGCCGGCGCGCTGCTGGGGTTTCTGCGATACAACTTTCACCCGGCCCGGGTATTTCTGGGGGACACCGGGGCGATGGGGCTGGGCATGTTTCTGGCCTTGTCGTCGTTGCAATCGGCGCAGAAGTCGCACACGGCGGTGTTGATACTCGTTCCGCTTTTTGCGCTGGGGTATCCCATTTTTGACACACTGTTGGCGGTTGCGCGTCGCACGCTCCGCGGCCAGCCGCTGTTTACGTCGGACCGAGACCATATTCACCATCGATTGCTCGACCGTGGCCGGTCGCCGTCGATGGCGGCGATTCAGATTTAC
>DATMEE010000389.1:0-17512 GCA_035557035.1 Phycisphaerae bacterium | reverse complement strand
CCGAAGGATGCGATAGTCCAGGAACTCGCGCACTTTTCTGAAACTGAGAACGTGACGCATCGCGAATGCGAACGCCGCCACACCGGCCGCGACAAGAATGTAATGATCCGTCAGCGCGCCGCTGACCGCGAGCAATATCTGTGTGGGCACAGGAAGCTCCGATTCAAACTGCTTGAAGAGCTCCTTGAACTGCGGCACGACAAAAATCAGCAGCACCACCGTCGCCAATACCAGCGACATGACAACAAGAATCGGATACATCATTGCCGAGCGAATCTGCGACCGCGTCTCCTGCTCCTGCTCCATGTAGCGGGCTAGTGCGTTGAGGACTTCCGGCACCTGGCCCGCCGATTCGCCGGCGGCCAGCGTCTTGGCATACAACTCGGGAAACGTCTCAGGCTCAGCGTCGATCGCATCGGCCAGCGTCCGGCCGCCCTCGATGCGTCCGACCATGCGCGACACCGCCGCCTTCAGTTGCGGATTGCCCGTTTGCTCGCCGACCGCGCGAAGCCCGGCGACGATCGGAATTCCGCTCTCGGCCACCGCGGCAAGTTGGTGGGTGAAATCGAGAACCGCCCGGCGCGTCCCTTTGCCGCCCTTCGTCTTTCGGAACCGCGTGGATGTCGCCGCGCCCCGCTTGGCGCCGTCGCTGGTTGCAAGCTGCACGCTGATCGGCGTACGGCCGCTGCCTTCCATCTGAGCCAGCGCGGCGCGCTCGGTATTCGCTTCGAGCACCTCTTTGCCCATCTTTCCCGTAGGCAGGGCGAACTGGACGACAAACTTCGGCACAAAGACCTCCGCGCGCAATTCCCGCGCTACACGCGTCCGGGAAACGCCAGCATCAAGATTCCAAACGCCACCAGCACAGTTAGCGTTCCGGCGACGACCGTGATCCCCGCAACGCCGCCGGCCTGCCGCGCGAGTTTCATCGCGCCCTCCGCGCCGTTGTGACGCCGTTCGATCATCGTGGCGATGGACAGGCAGATCATCGCGATGAACACGCCATAGAGCTGGCCCAGCAGCACGATCGCCATCCCAGCGCCGATGTTCGAGGGATCCTCCAGCCGCGCCAGCATCACCACGACACTGACCAGCGTCGCCACAAAACCACTCACCAGGGCAAACGCGGCCCACAGGCGAAAGACCGACGCCGCGGCGCTCGCGGCGCTTCCGGGTTCACGCGGCAGCCACAGGTACGCAAACGCGTGAACGATGGCCGCACAGCCGTACACCGGCATCAGCAACGCCGGCGGCGCCAGCACCATCCACGCCAGCGCGGGCAGGTTGAAAATCATATCGACGACGTGATCGACAGCCGTCAGGTAGAGCATCGCCCCGAGCAACAGGAAGAAGCCGATAATGCCGCCGAGCATCGACAGAATGTTGTGATCGCGGTGAATGGGTAGGAGATCGGCCTGGAAATCACCGACCGTCGTTGAGATCGAATCCGGGTGCATGGCTCACTCCCCCTCCGGAACGCGCCGCTCGCAAAGACCTATCGGTTCACGGAATTCGAGCCATCAGATTTCAAATTGGGACGGCCGGTTAGGAGCGGACCTTCGTAGCGCGTGGGCCAGTTCGGAGCGGACAGTCGCGAGCGGGCAGCCGGTTCGGAGCGGACTCCTACGCTTCGCCGGGCGGTGAACGGTGGTTGCTACATAAGGCACCTGAAGCGATCTCGCTCTTGGCCCCGAAGGGACGACAGGCTGTAGCCACGAGTGAAGCGAAGCACAACTCGTGGATCGCCCTCCCACTACCGCGTCCGCTCCGAAGGAGCGGAGGAGTTCATCAGAGTTGAGAACATTTCAGGACTTGCTGGCCAAATCAAATATCCATCACGCGTCGCAGTGTTAGAATGAGCGCAATGTCCGAAAGTTCTTCAGGCCAGTCCGTTAGCGCTCTCCCGCCAATCGTGTTGAAAGTGGATCGCAGCCGCGCGCTTATGCGCGGTGCGTGGCGGCTGGCCTTCGCCGGCGTCATCGTCGCGCTGTTCGCCGGATGGGATGCGCGCTGGCGACTGCTCTGGAACACCGACAGGATCACGCTCGCGGCCTATCTCACCTTCGCCGGCGCGGCGCTCTTCGTTTCCGCGGTTCTGCTGATTTCCGGACTGAAGTGGCTGGCGCTCTCGTTTTCGCGAAAAGCGCTGGAGATCGTGCTGGATGCCCGCGGACTCAGAATGGACCTCGGGCCGTTCGGCCGTCGCGAATATGACGCGTCCCGATTGCACTTCGGATTCGACCGGGAAATCGACGCCGACACGCTGGAATTCCTGCCGGACGATTCTTTTATGCCAACCGTGCGGCATCCGCTCAGCCCAAAGGACCTGGCCCCGATCATGCAGGAATTCGCCGCCATCGAATCGGAAAAGCTCACGGCGCTGTTGCGGCCGTACTTGACGGCGCAGCAATTTCCACCCCACACTTAAGCTGTCACATTAGAATGCCGTCATCTTGAGGAGCACCAGCGACGAAAAATCTTGCCTCGCTCGGCGCACATCGTCCACGACTGCGCGGCACACTCGTCGGGCGATGGATTCCTCGATTCGCTCAGAATGATGCGAATTTGCGATGAAAACCTCGGAACAGGATTGCAACGTATGAGACGGCGCAGTCCCGTCGGGACGGTTGAATGGCGGCGGTTGTTCATCCGTGCCTACGGCACTACCACTCGTAGCGGCTTCGCAACCCCAGCGATGAATCGCTGGGCTGTTGTCATGCGGTCCCTTCTGGGACGATTGACGTGAATAGCGTTGTACTACCACTCGACTGCTACTCGTCCTTTTTCTCGCCCATGCCCGAAGTGAGCCGATGCTCGACCAGGAAAAGATTGTTCTGCCCGGCGATCTTCATCATTGCCAGCAAATCGCTCATCGTCTTTTCCTCTTCCACCTGCTCGTCGACGAACCATTTGAGGAAGCTGTGAGTCGCATGGTCTTTCTCGTCGAACGCGAGATCGACCAGATCGTTGATCTGCCCCGTCACCGTGCGTTCGCTCTCCAGCGCCGCCTCCACCATCGCCTGCGCCGAAGGATAGGTCGCCCTCGGCTTGGGGATCGCATCCAGCACCACCTTCCCGCCGACATCCTGGATGAAATCCGCGATCTTCAGCGCGTGGCCGCGCTCCTCGTCCGACTGTTCCTTGAAACGCGCGCCGAAAATCAACAGGCCCATGTCACAGAACTGATACGCCATCGCCAGATATTTCGACGAAGCATTCATCTCGTGCATGATCTGCTGATTCAACGCACTATTCATTTTCTTCGAAATCATGACTGCAATTCCTTTTGCCCGACGAGCATCGGACTTCGGTCCACGCGGTGCTTTGATCGCAAATGCTGCATACGACGGCGAACCATAACGCGGCTTCTCCCGGGCAACAACTCGAATGATAGTCGCCTCGATCCCGAGCGGCCGGTCTGATCCGCCCCATCCGGACATGACGTAAAAAATCGAGGCATTTTCTGCGCGGTTGGCAGGTCGTTGAGACCCGATGGTCGCGGTTGCGATTCCTCTGCACTTTTGCTCCAATGGCCTCACTGCAAAGGGCGCCCATGTTCGATTCCTCGCAACCCTACACCTTCGATCGCGTCGTGCGCATGGTCCTGACGGCCCTGGCGGTCGTCGGCCTCTTTTTCCTGCTGCGATATCTCTCCGACGTGCTGGTGCCCTTTGCCATCGCCGCGGCGCTGGCATATTTCCTCAATCCCCTCGTCACCGAAATCGAAAAACGCACGAAGCGCCGCGCGTTCGCGGTTTTCTATACGCTGGCGGGCATCGTGATCGTGGGGCTGGCACTCGTGCTGATCATGGTGCCACTGGTGACGCACCAAGTCGCCCGCTTTGAAAAGGACCTTCAGCACCTCCGCGCCGACCTGCGCGCCGCCCTTCTGCCGATTCCAAAAACCCGCCCGCCGTCACCCTTGCCCGTGATTCCGTCTGTTCCACCGATGGTCGATGTCCTCGCGGCCGCGTCGCAGCCCGCGGCCACGCAGCCCGCCGCCGAAAAGAGCACGCTCGGCCTGACCGAGCTTTGGGAAGGCTGGGCCGATTATCTCAACGAAGCCGAAGACGTCCCGCGCTCCGTGCGGCTCGAACACCTGCTCGCGAAGGTCGAAGGCACCCCCGTCGGCACCGTCATCGCTCGCGCCGTCGAGTTCGTCCAAACCACCGAATTCAACACCCTGCTTTTCGAACTGGCCCGCCGCCTGGCCGTCGGAGGGTTCACCGTGCTGCACGTCGCGGTCGACATGCTGATCGGCGCGACGGTGATCCTCGTCGTTCTGCTTTACCTCGTATTCTTGCTTCTCGATTTTCCCACCTATGTCGCGACGTGGAAATCGTTCCTGCCGCCCTTGTATCGCGGCGAAGTGCTGGAGTTCTTCAGCGAATTCGAAGCCGTCCTGCGCCGCTACTTCCGTGGCCAGTTCATCGTTTCCGTCCTCTCAGGAATTCTTTATGCCATCGGCTTTTCGCTGATCGGTCTGCCAATGGCGGTGCCCTTCGGATTGCTGGTCGGCGCGCTCAACATGGTGCCCTACCTCGCCACCATCGCGATTGTTCCCGCCGGGCTGCTGGCGATCCTGCGCTCCATCGGCGGCGACAGCGGCATCCTCGCGTCATTCATGTGGGTCGGCGTCGTTTTTCTGGTCGTGCAGGCCATTCAGGAAGCCCTGATCGTCCCGCGGGTGATGGGCAAGGCCACCGGCCTCAGCCCCGTCGCGATGATCCTGGGCCTGCTGATCTGCTCCAAGCTGCTGGGCTTTCTCGGCCTCATCCTCGCCATCCCGCTGACATGCCTCGCCATCGCCTATTACCGCCGATTCGTCCTGAAACACGCCGCCACGGAAACCACCCTCGCCGTGCCGCGCAGCGGCGAGTAAAACAGAGCCGCGCCCGTCAGGAAGCGGTCACCGCTCCATAGAAAGCACTCGCGAGATTCAGATAAAATCTATACAACAATCTCGGTGAACACCTAACGCTGGAGTTGCCATCCCCATGTCATCTGACTATGAAAAAATCGCTTCACTCGATCCCAAATCCGTCTGGTCGATCTTCGCCGAAATGACCAAAATTCCCCGCCCCTCCAAGCAGGAGCAGAAAATCCGCGAGCACGTCAAACAGTTCGCGAACAATCACGGTCTTGGCGTCAAGCAGGAGGCCATCGGCAATCTGGTTCTGACGGCGCCGGCAACGCCCGGACATGAAGGCGCGCCGGTCGTCGTGTTGCAGGGCCATCTGGACATGGTCTGCGAAAAGAATCGCGACACCGCCTTTGACTGGGACAACGACGCCCTGCGACTCAAGCTCGACACCGACGCCAAAACCGGCAAGCGCGTCGTCCGGGCCGAGGGCACCACGCTCGGCGCCGACAACGGAATCGGCGTCGCCATGGCCCTGGCCGTCGCGACCGAAAAAGACGTGGTCCACGGTCCGCTCGAAATATTGCTCACCATCGACGAAGAAGCAGGGATGAGCGGCGCGAAGGCCCTCACGCCCGACAGCTTCACCGGCCGCAAACTTCTTAATCTCGATTCGGAGGAAGATTACGCGCTTTACATCGGCTGCGCCGGCGGGTGCGACACGAATCTGACATGGCGTTTCGACGCCCGCCCCGCCGAGTCAAACTCCGAGATCTGCCGCGTCGAGGTCCAGGGCCTGCGCGGCGGCCACTCCGGCTGCGACATTCACGAAAACCGCGCAAACGCCGTCAGTCTCTTGACGCGAACGCTCTGCCGCGCCGATGTCTCCGGCATCCGTGTCCGCGAAATCGTCGGCGGCAGCAAGCGCAACGCGATTCCGCGCGAGGCATTCGCGTTCGTCGCGGGGCCGGCGGGTCTTCTATCCGCCTTGAAAAAAGCCGCCGAAAACGTTCGCACCGACTCCGCGGCAGAGTCCTATGAAAAAGAAATCGCGATCGAAGTGCAGAAGGCAGTCATGGACAAGCCGGGCGGTTTTCTCTCGGAGGCCGATTCGCGGATATTGCTGGACGCCCTCAGCGCCCTGCCCAACGGCGCGCTGGCGATGCACCCGAAGGTGCCGGGCCTGGTCCAGACATCGAACAACATTTCCACGGTTGAAACGGTGACTGACAAGGGCGCTCTCGAAATCAAGGCCGGTCTCCTGTCTCGCAGTTCCTCCGATTCTTCGCTCGAATTCCTCAAGCACCGCATCGCCGCGATGGGTCGGCTTTCGGGCGCCGAGATCGCGACCGCCAACCAGTATCCGGGTTGGGAGCCGAACCCTGAGTCGCCGCTGCTGGCCGAGTGCAAGAAAGTGTACGAACAATTATTTGGCGAGCCGCCGCACATCGCCGCGATTCACGCCGGCCTCGAGACCGGTATCATCGGCAAGCTGGTCGGCAATGTCGATATGGTGTCATTCGGCCCCACCATCCAGGGCGCCCACAGCCCCGAAGAACGCGTCTTCGTCGACTCCGTCGCAAAATCCTGGAAGCTCCTCGTCGCGGTGCTCGCGAAACTGGCGTAGCGTTCGCCATCTCGGCGAACGGCGTCGCGAGGCCCCTCCTCCGGTTTGTGCGCTACGTCCGCTTCTTCGACACCCATTTCCGAAGCAGCGGTAGCGGCAAAGTGTTCAGCACGTCAGCCGGCTTGGCCCATCCCCGTTGTGCCGTGACAACGCCATATTTCATCTGATCGAACTGCGCGATCGAGTGGGCATCCGTATTGATGCACAGATTCACGCCGGCATCCACCGCCATGCGCACGTGAATGTCGCACAGGTCCAGCCGCTGCCACGACGCGTTGATCTCCAGCGCCGTGCCCACCTCCGCCGCCTTGGCGACAATCGCTTCCATGTCCAGGTCCATCGGCTCGCGGCGGCCGAGCAGCCGCGCCGTCGGGTGACCCAGCACGCACAGATTCGGATTGCTCATCGCGTCGAGCACGCGCTTCGTCGCCCGGTCCCGATCCTGCTTCATGGCCGAATGCACGCTGGCCACCACGAAATCGCAAGCCGCCAGCAGTGAATCGGGGTAATCCAGCGTTCCGTTCACCAGGATGTCGCACTCGCACCCGATCAGCACGCTGATCTTGTCGAGCCGCTCGTTCAAGGCCCGCACCTGCTCGATCTGCCGCCACATGCGCTCGACGGTCAGGCCCTTGGCAATCGCGCTCGACTTCGAGTGATCGGTGATCGCGATGTACTCGTACCCGCGATCGCAGGCCGCCCGTGCCATCGTTTCGGCATCGCAGGTCCCGTCGCTCGCAGTCGTATGGCAGTGCAAATCCCCGCGAATATCTTCCAAAGTAATCAGCGGCACCAGATTGCCCGCGAACTCGCCGCGATCCTCTCGCTGCGCCGGCGGCATCCATTTCATGCCCAGCTTCTTGTAAATCAGCGCCTCATCCTTTCCCGCCACCTGTTTCTCACCCTGAAACAGCCCCCATTCATTCAGCTTGAAACCCATTTTGCCGGCCCGCTCCCGCAGCTTCACGTTGTGCTCCTTGCTCCCCGTGAAATACTGCAGCGCCGCACCGAATGACTCGGCCGGCACGACGCGGCAGTCGACCTGAATCTCGATCCCATCGCGCCGCTCGACGAGAATCGACCCCTTGGTATCGCCCGACGCCAAGACGCGCTTCGCCTGCGGCAGCGTCGTGAACGCCTTCACCACCACATCGCCCTGTGCCGCCTCACACACCAGGTCCAGATCGCCGATCGTCTCGCACCCCCGCCGCAAACTCCCCGCCACTTCCACGCGCTTCACGCCTTTCACTGCGCGCATCGCCTCGGCCAGCTCATCCGCCACCGGCCACGCCAGCCCCAGCGGCGTTCGCCCGCGCGACGTCTCCAGCATGTCGATGCCTCGCACAATCGATTCGACGCTCTTGGCCCCCATGCCCTTCAGCGCCGCAAGCTCGGCCGACGCAATCACGCGCCGCAGATCGTCGAGACTGGTGACATTGAGCTGCTTCCACGCCATCGCGATCTTCTTCGGCCCGAGGCCGGGGATGCCCAGCAGCCTCGGCAATCCCTCCGGCACGCTCTTCTTCAACTCCTCATACAGCGACATGGTGCCGGTCGCCAGGAATTCCTCGATCTTGGATGCCATGCTCTTGCCGATGCCGGCCAAGGTCCCCAGCCCGCCGATGCGGGCAAGCTCTTCGATGTCTTTGGTGAGGTCGCGCATGGTTCGCGAGGCACGGCGATAGGAATTGGCGCGAAAGGAGTCCTCGCCGGAAATCTCCAGCAAGTCGGCGATGGCTTCAAACAGCGCGGACAACTGCTTGTTCTTCATAAGAGCAACTATAGCCGTCGCAATTCTTGATTCAATGAGTGGCGAGCGGTGATGAGTGCGCCGAGAAGAAACAGGGTGTTACGCATTCCACTTCGCGAAAAAAGTGACCGCGCCACCGGCGGCGACGAGAATGACCCCCGCGCTGACCCAGACCAGTTTAGGGATCGCCCCGCCGAAAATCACAATCGACCCCAGAATACCGATGACGCAAATCGCGAGCACCGCGGAGACGCCGATTGTCCAAGCCGGGTTGCCCACCAGCCCCGAAGTGATGTTGATCCGCCACCCGATCAGTGCGCCAATCGCCAGTCCATACAAACCATACAGCGCCGAGGGCCAAAGCGCTTCCTGCCACTCGACGCCGGCATCCTCAAGAATGTGTTCGCTGGCGAGAAACGTGCTTTTCGACAAGTAGAAGCCGAACAGCAAAACGACCGCCGCCGGCGGAACCCACCCCATCGCGCACTTGATCGCCGATGCCGTGCCTTCCCGAATGGCCTCGCGATAGCCCGCTTCGTCCTCCGCAATCTCGTCGATCAGATCGTCGTCAAGTTCAACAGCCATCGACGCTCCTCTCGCTAAGAAGCAGCCTTATCCGGCCCGGAGAGGGGCCCACGAAGGATAGGGCCCTCTTATGTCTCTTCGTCCGGAGGACGAACGAAAATGCGATAGCCCAATCCGGGCGTCTCTTTCAAGTGATATTGATTGCCGAATCCAATACCTACAACCCCAACCGTTCCATCGGATCGTGTTTCTCCGCCGCCATAACCGTCCCCTGATCGTCGAAGTAAACAAACAGCTCGTCGCGCTGACTATAAATAAACGTGAATGCGAACCCGTACTGCAGGTCATCTTTTGTATAGTGCGTCATGAAGTTGTCCACGTACGGCAGCTTCTTAGGCGTCAGCTTCAGCAGCAAATCCTTCGACTGCCCCGGCGGGCGCACGGTCTCGACCAGCTTCGGCTTCTTCTCCAACGCGGCCACCACCTGATCCACGGTCATGCCCGGCGTGATCTTCGCATGATCCTCGTTGAGTTGATCCCGCGGATTGAAAAAAATCGAGTCCTTGAGATACCAACCGCCGCAGGCCAGCCCCGCGATCAACCCGAGAATCAGCAGCGGCTTCAGAATCGGCACGAGCATCGCCAGCTTGCTTTGCGCCGCGGGATCGCGCTTCGACGGGGCCTTCCCCGTCTTGCCATCGGACGATTCCGCCAACGCACCCGCCTTGCCCCTGTGCTTCTCAACCGACCGTTCTTCCGCGGCGCGAATCTTCCGGCCCGTGCGCACGTCGTAGCCGCATGCAGTGCATATCACCGCATCCTCGGCCATTGTCGTGAAGCACTCGGGACAGGACTTGGACGAAGCAAGGCTTTCGCCATCGCCCAGCAGCGCCAGATCGGAAAGATCGGCCGGCTGCGGAAAATCATCCGGTGTCGAATCACCCGGCGGAGAAAACCGGTTTGTCGAAGGCTCACCAGGCTTGCGAATAGGCTTCGCGCCGGCATCGCCGCGGTCCGCCCGTGCCACGGGCGAGGCTCCTGCTTGCGGCCGCTCGGCGACCTGCGAAGCCTCATTCGGAAAAGGCACGCTGATCCGCGCCCCGCACTTGCACCGCACGCGCTTGCCCGCCAGCGTCACCGGCGCCCGCATCCGCTTGCGACACTCCCCACATTCCACGACCACGGACATACTGGCCCTCGCAGCGCTCTATTATGACAAAGTCGCGCCCTCAAATCAAAGCGTCACCAACCGCCCGCATTCGACTCTGGGGCCATCATAAACTCACGAGCAAGGAAGCGACCATGAGAAGGATTTGGGCGACTCGATAGTCCGGCATTCGCCCGATAGTGTGTGCCGTCACCGACCAATTTGCCGGAAGTCCGGCACGTATATCCGTGAGTTTATTTGATTCCGCGAACTTACTGATCGAAACTCGAACCTTTGACGATGTCAGGCCGGACGACGGTGTCCTCGAATGGCATGGATGGTCCTCTACGATTCCGATCAAGCGGCTCACCTACACCGAAGACTTCGTGGTGGTAGACGGCCTGCAAGCGAACGTGGTGCCCGAGCCGTCATCTTTGATTCTATTGGCAACCGGTTCTCTGCTGCTCCTTCATCGAAGATCAGCGCTCCGCTAGTCCGCGCATGAATCTCTCTTAAGAGGCATACAATCGGAAAGGGACGGCGTGCCGCCCGCCATGATTCCCTCCGACCCGGAAGCGGAGCGCCGAGCAACCCTCATCATTGAATACACGAAAAGGCGCCCTGAAAAACCGCTCTCAAATTTCAAGCGGTTTCAGGCGGTTTCAACCCCGAAGAAAAAATATGAGGTTGAAAATGAAATTCGAGTGGACCGCGAGCAAAGAAATAAAAAAATATTTCGCCGCGTCGGCTCAGTGCCTTCGCTCAGCCCCTCGAACCCTTGGCCCTCGACCCGCGTGGTCAGCCTTTTTGGTTCAGCTTTGCAGCCCCAAACCTGTCTTGTGCCGCTCTATCGCGTTAGTCGCGCCCCGGCTTGTACGCCGTCGCCATGCACTTTATCATGCGATGCTCGACTTACGACCCCGCAGGTGGGCTTCGAAGTTCCTTATTCACGATCGCGGAGATAACTGGTGCGCAAAGCTGGAAAGCGTCTGAACGGTTCTCATGTCTTCACTTCCGAATCCGTCAGCATGGGCCATCCCGACAAGGTGGCCGATCAGATTTCGGATACGGTTCTGGATACGCTCCTCGCGAAAGACCCTTATGCCCGGGTGGCTTGCGAGACGCTGGTCACCACCGGCCTGGTCGTCGTGGCCGGCGAAGTGACGGTTCACAACAAGGAAGCCGAGCTGGCGCTCAACAACATCGAGGACAATGTTCGCGCGACGATCAAGGACATCGGCTATACCGACCCGGCCTGCCGGTTCGACTACCTGAGCTGCGCGGTCGTGCGCACGATTCACAGCCAGTCCGCGGACATCAGCCAGGGCGTGACGGCTTCGAAGAAGAAGGAACAAGGGGCCGGCGATCAAGGCATCATGTTCGGCTTCGCCTGCCGCGAAACCCGGGTGCTGATGCCGCTGCCCATTCACCTGTCGCACCGGCTGGTCGAGCGGCTTGCTGACCTGCGCCGCAACGGAAAACTCCCCTGGCTGCGCCCGGATTCGAAGAGCCAGGTTTCGATCAAGTACGAAGGTGCCCGGCCGGTCCAGCTTGAAGCGGTCGTCATTTCCACGCAGCACGAGGAGCGCGGCGAGCTGCTCGATCGGCACGGCAACGTGAACGACAAGTTCCGCAAGGCGATCATTGACAATGTCATCAAGCCCGTGGTCATGGACGAGTGCCCGAAGCTTTGGAACAACCGCATCACCTTCCACATTAACCCGACCGGTCGCTTCGTCATCGGCGGCCCGCATGGTGACACGGGTCTGACAGGCCGGAAGATCATCGTCGATACCTACGGCGGGCGCGGCGCCCACGGCGGCGGCGCCTTCAGCGGCAAGGACCCCTCGAAGGTGGATCGTTCCGCCAGCTATATGGCGCGTCACGTTGCCAAGAACATCGTTGCGTCCGGGCTGGCGGACGTGTGCGAGGTTCAACTTGCCTACGCCATCGGCGTGGCCGATCCGATCAGCGTCCTCGTCAGCACCGAGGGGACAAGCAAGATCGATGAAAACCTGATCGAGAAGCTCGTCCGCGAAATCTTTCCGCTGACGCCCGGCGGCATCATCGACTACCTGAAATTGAGGCGGCCGGTCTATCGCGAGACTGCGGCGCACGGCCACTTTGGCCGGACCGGCCCCGGATTTACCTGGGAAAAGACCAACATGGCGTCGAAGCTGCGCGAAGGGGCGAAGCGATACGCCTGATTCCGCGGGCAATTCGGAAGCGAGGGGCGATTCATCGATAGGCGCTTTTCGACAGGTCTGAATCAGGACGCGAAGTTCTTTAGGACCGTTCCGGAAATGACGCCTTCAAATGCCATCTTTCCGCCCACAAATCCCTGCACGAGCGATTGAAACTTCCGCAGACGCGTGTCGATCGCCTTGGCCACGAGAATAATCCTCGCCGGCGGAAAGATCGAATCGCGGAACTTCGCTCCTTCGATGCCCGCGAACCCCATGATGCCGGCGGTCGGAAACATCTCGTATTGAATGAAGGCGGACAACTGCGCGGCCGATTCGACCATCAGCACACCCGGAAAAATCGGCTGCTGCGGCATGTGCCCCCTGCACCACCACTCATCGGCCCGCACATCGCGGTAAGCGGCATACACGATATTCTCTCGGTCGGCGTGGATGATTCCGTCGAGTTGAGAAAATTCATATCGTTGCGGAAGCACTTCGTAGATTTGCGCTCTCGTGAAGAGTACCCGGTTGCTGTCAATCGAAGCGGGATCGAGAACCGGGGCCGGCGGCATTCATACTCCCTTCGTGCGGGCACTCGCGGCGCCGCCGGATAGGCGGGCGCGAGAAGAAATCCGCTTGAACAATAAACGCAACCAACCGCGGGAAAAAGGCGCGGGGGAGGGTGGAACGATGCGCATGAGCAGTTTGCGGCGATTGGCTGCGGGAACACGGGTCCCGGCGACGCAGCAGGGTCTATTCCGGAGCCGAGGATCGGACTTCGAGAATTGACTTGCGCACGTCCTGGGCCGCGTTCTTGATGTCCTGCATGGCTTTGCGAACGCGGGTGCCCGCGGCCTTGTTTCCGCCGTCGGCTTTGGCGATATCGTCGGCACAGGCTTCGATAAGCTGCTTGAGTCGCTCGTATTCCTGCAACAGTGATTTTGGCTGACCGCTCAAGGTAAACGTCCTCCGAATATGGAAAAGTCTGGTTCTAAACGACGTTCGCGACGTGCTTCTCCCTGCCGCGGCGGAAGTCTAGCAGACGGGGCGGGGCACGGCAAATCGAGAATCGGCGCAAATCCCGCCATACTCCGGAGCCTCGACAGCCATTATTATCGGACGGATTGCGGACACGGCCGACCCTCTTTGACCTGAGAATGGGAACCGATCGCACAAGGACCAGCGGGCCTTGCCAGAATGGTTGGACTCGGCTAATCTGCGCGGCTCGCCAAATCATGGCGACGCGAAAGTTGAGGAAACGCCGTGCATTATCCACATCGAAAGAGTTATCGTAAGCGGTTTCGCAAGCAGGGCTTCCGCGTCAGGATGCGCAGCGCCGGCGGCAGGAAGATGATCGCCCGCAAGCGGCGCCGCGGACGCTGCGTGAACATCAAGCGAAGCATGTAAGTTCGGTTTCGCTACCGCTTTGGAATATTCCGGACGATCCGCTCCGCCGTAGGGCGTGGCGGATCGTTTCATTTGTGGAGATTCGGGCGCTATAGCCGGGGGGGCTCAATGGGAGACGGTACCGGCCACTTCTCCAATAGCTGCAACGGGTCGCGCGTTCCGATGGGCCGGGGCAGGACATACAACTCGCCGAAATGATACCCAGACAGGCCGCCCTCGTATCCGGCGAGCGAGACGATGTAATGGCGCAGTTGCTCGAATCGCACGGGCGGAAACTGCGATCGGTAACACGCGACCGCGGCGATTTTTTGCTCCATCGTATCGGTGACGTCGACCACGAACTGCGCTGGAAAGTGCTGGAGTTCGGCCGCGCGAATCAGTGGGCGATAGATTAAGTGTTCTATCGCGTGCGGCTCGGTGTCGCTGAAGCGATCGTTCCATTTCGTCAGTTGCGAATAAAAGCGCGTCGCTTCCGTAATAAGCTGTGACTGATAATGATCCGGCGATGCCGCAACGGTGCGGCCGGCGATGCCCACCAGCACGCGCGGCCGATATTTGCGAATCACGCTCGCCAGGGCGAACCGCGCTTCGGGGCCGTCCATCAGCACGCGATTGGTCAGGCCCACCATCTCGCACGCCTGAACGCCGAGAATTTCGGCGGCCGCATTCATTTCACGGATGCGCGTCTCGGGGTCGCCCAGCGGCGTCGGCTCGCCGTTGGTCATGTGAACCATGCCGACGCGGTAGCCGAGCTTCACCAGCTTCGCGATGGTGCCGCCGCAACTGATCTCCAAGTCGTCGGGGTGGGGGGCGGTGAAGACGATGTCCAGTCGGTCGGACGCTGACATGCGTGAGGCTCCTCGGTCGGAGGTACGACGCGTGCATCCCCCTTCATGCGGGGAAAAAATCATAATAGGACGTTGCCGCGGGCTTCACAAGCGTTTGGATTGTGTGCGTAATACCGCCCCTCTAACATGGAGTTATGCGGGCGCGATGCACGTGCGAACTTGGAGTTTGGCGTCGACTTCACAGTCGGCCGCTCGTTGGACTTGTTTGTCTGATCTCCGCGAGCCAGCTTGGAGCATCGACAGGCTGCTCGGCAAAGCCGAAGTATTTTCATCCCGACATTCAATCTGAGAACGCCGGCGATCGCATACTTGCGATCCGAAAGTCCGCCGAGATCGGTGATCGTTCGGCGATTCCGCTGATTGTCGATCGCCTCGACGACGAAGACGACGGCGTGCGATTTTTCGCGATTCTCGCGCTCGAGCGCCTGGCGGGCACCCGTCTGGGTTACGACTATTCCGCCCCGTTTGAAAAGCGCGTGGCCTCCGTCGAACGCTGGCGGAGTTACATTCGCCGCGGAAAGCACGTCCCGGACGCGCCGGCCACGGCGCTTCGCGCCGGGGACCAAGGCGACGTCGTGGAGCAGGGAGGCAACCCCCGCTAGAATGACGGACATGCGTCGGGAGAACGTCGTCGTCGTTCAGATCCTCAGCGACTCGCGCAGCCTTCCGGTTGTCCGCGGCGCGGTCGAGCAAATGGCGGCGTCCGAGGGCCTCAAGCCCGCCGACTCTCACGGATTGATTCTCGCCATCGACGAAGCCCTCGCCAACGTCATCAAGCACGGCTACGGCGGGCAGACGGATCAGCCCATCACCATCACCCTTTCGTCGGTCGAAGCCGATGACGGCCGGCGCGGCATCGCCATCGAAGTGAGGGACCGCGCGCGGCAGGTCGACCCCGGCTCGATCTGCGGGCGGAATCTGGATGACGTGCGGCCCGGCGGTTTGGGCGTGCATATCATTCGGGCGGTGATGGACGAGGCCGAGTACAGTTGTCCGGAGGAGGGGGGCATGTGCCTGCGGATGGTGAAGTATGTTTCCAATGCATCGCAGCGCGATGCCGGCGATGAAGCGTCCGAGTCCCAGCAACCCATGCAGTGAGCCGAACGAGCGAGTGTTGAATCCATGCCGGCCGATGAAGCAAAACAAGAGCACGTCGTAAAGAGCGTCCGCAAGACCGACGGGGGCACGGTCATCGAGCTGGCCGGCGACATCGATCTGCACCGGGCGCCGGCGCTGCACGCGGCGCTGGTGGACGTGGCGAACGAGCGGCCGAAGCGGCTGATTCTCGATCTATCGCAGGTACCGTACATGGACTCTTCGGGAGTCGGCACGCTGGTGGAGGTCTTTCGCCGCGTGACGAAGTACGACGGCAAGTTCGTGCTTTGTGGATTGAACCCTCGCGTGAAAAGCGTGTTTGAGATCACGAAGCTGGACAAGTTCTTTACCATCTGCAGTACCTGCGAGGAGGCGCTGCAGGCGGGAGAGCGCGGTCCCGATGATAAGGCTGCGGCCGGCCGTTGATCGCCCGCCGGCGCTTTTCGCGACACGTCGATTTCTCTGATGAGTGAATCCGCCGAACAACCGCATCGCTCCCTGATCTATCGAGCCATCGAGCGCATCGGCGAGTCCAGCGGCCGGCTCATCGACAGGATTATCGCGATCATCAGCTTCATCGGCGGGGCGACGGCGCTGGCCGGCGAGTCGATTCGATGGATCGCGCGTTCGTTCGTGCGCAAGGACGCGCGGCTGGGCCGGGAGCACGTCGCCGTCCAGATGGTGCGCGTCGGGCTGCGCAGCATTCCGATCATTTTTCTGGTCGAGGGATTCATCGGCATCATTCTGTGTTTGCAGATGGCGCCGACGCTGGCGTGGTACGGCCAGCTTGAGCGCGTGGCCGACATTGTGGCGATCGCGATGTTCCGCGAGTTGGGGCCGCTGATGGCGGGCATTGTGCTGTCGGGTTTCGCTGGGGCGAGCATTGCGGCCGAGCTGGGAACGATGGTGGAAGGGGAGGAGATCAAGGCGCTGAAGGCGGCGGCGCTGAACCCGGTGCGTTTTCTGGTGGTGCCGCGGTTTCTGGCGACGGTGGTGATGCTGACGATGCTGTCGGTGCTGGCGGATGTCATCGGGGTGGCAGGTGGGTTCTTTACCGCCGTGATGGTGCTGGACATCGATCCGCAGCGGTATCTGACGTACACGCGGATGTCGGTCGATTATCAGGACTTCATCAGCGGCGTGGGCAAAGCGGCCTTCTTCGGCGCGATGATCGCGATCATCGCCTGCCACGAGGGGCTGAACGTGAAGGGCGGGGCGGCGGGCGTCGGCCTGGCGACGACGAACACCGTGGTGAAATCGATCGTGGCGCTGATTACGGCGGACGTGATTTTTACGATGATCTTTTATGCGTTCGGGATTTGAGAAACGCCGAGACGGCGAAACTCCGAAAAGTCGAAACGCCGAAAAGTGGGATTGGGGGAAGAGGGTCGCTATTGGTTTTTGGTGACTGGCTATTGGCGGGAAGCTGTGGGACACGTCTCGCCGCAGCCGATAAACTGCACGCCAAAAAAGTCGGGTTCTTCCAACTTTTCCGTGAGTAGGTTTTGAGGGTAGAACGGCTACGACCATGCCGAGGAACGGGTGTGGCGCCACCTGGACACCTGTCACTCCACCCGAGGAATTCGAGCGTGCAGGAGGCTTCACCGTTCTTTCCCAATTTGGAGGAGCTTTCCGAAGAAGGACAGGAAGCGTGGTCGGAGTTCTATGACTGGTGCATCGAACAGGAATGGGGGCCGGACTCGGAGTACAGCGGCGCGGAGCAGCTTGAGCGGTTGATGGAGAAGCGGGAGGCGCTGGGCATCTAACTGTAATCACCGCAATCTCAGGTTTTCTGGCGGCTCGAGCGCATTCGCTCCGCCATTATTTCGATCGCTTGGTTTCCCCTTTGGAGCAGGCTCGCAAGAAAGGCCGCCATCGGACACTCAATTTGAGTCGTCAGGGCGCTTCGCGGTGCGGCCGGCCAGGCTGGCGACGGTGGCGATCAGTTCCTGAGGCTCGATGGGTTTGGAGATGTGGATTTGATAGCCCGCCATCAGGGCGCGCGTTCGATCCTCCGACCGGGCGAACGCGGTTAGCGCAACTGCCGGTGTCTTTCCCCCTTCGCT
>DATMEE010000388.1:0-15100 GCA_035557035.1 Phycisphaerae bacterium | reverse complement strand
GACCCGTCGCCGCGATTGATGGCCGCGAAAAGCTCCGCGTCGCTGCGCCAGTCCTGTGTGGGAGGCTCGCTCAATGGCTGACTCTCGAGGTTGGACGATTCCGACGAACGCCGATCCTACATGGACAACCCTCTTAAATCCCAGATTTCGAATCTCAAATTTTCGAATCCCAAATCCAGAATCTTCAATACGGATACGCGCTGATCCGCCCGCTCCCGCACACCAAGCCTGACAGCGATTTCAGTCCCTATTCAGAACAGGTTCAATCCCATGCGGCATTCTTTAGTTAGTCAGAATTGCAACTCAAGGAGGCTTCCTCATGATCGCCACATCCGCCGACCGTGTGACCGAAAACACCGATCCCAAGGTGAACGAGCAAATCCGCATCAACACCGATGCGAACATCACGTTCTATTCCGAGCACCCGCATCTGATTTCGCGGCGTCTTCGCGAGTTGGACGAAGAGTGGGACGTCGAGCGCGTCCTCGAGACCGGTTCGTCCGCTCTCTCGCTCTTCGGTCTCGGCATGTCCATTCTTCGCAGCCGCAAGTGGCTGATTCTTCCGCTGGCAGTGCAGAGTTTCTTCCTTCAGCACGCCCTTCAGGGGTGGTGCCCGCCGCTGCCGGTCATCCGCCGGCTCGGCTTCCGCACCGCGCAGGAGATCGATTTCGAGCGCTGCACGCTCAAAGCCAAGCTGCACAATGAATATGGAAACGAGCAGGAGGGCAACTTCGAGGATGAGGGAGAGGATATGAGTGATTCGCGCTCGACGCAGTCCAGCGCGACGGGCCCCATGAACGAGCCGCAGCCCGAAATCGCGCCCTAAAGACAGAGCGCTCCATAGAAATTTGCAGTTTAGGGATTGCCGTTTGGCGTTCTACGGGCGCTCGATCACCATCGCTACCGCGTTCCCGCCGCCGAGGCACAGCGTCGCCACCCCGCGCTTTGCCCCCTGCACCTCCAGCGCGTTAATCAGCGTCACCAGCACGCGCGTGCCGCTGCACCCGATCGGATGCCCCAGCGCGATCGCCCCGCCCAACACGTTGACCCGCTCGTGCGGAATCTCCAACTGCCTCATGCACGCCAGCATCTGCGCGGCGAACGCCTCGTTGATCTCGAACAGGTCGATGTCCTTCAGCTTCAGCTCCGCCTTCTCCACCACCGCCCGCACCGCGCCAACCGGAGCAATGAACAGCTCCTTCGGCTCTACGCCGAACGTCGTATGCCCCAGCACCCGGGCCAGGATCGGCCAGCCCCGCGCGTGCGCCTCGACCTCGCTGGTCAGCAGCGCCATCGCCGCCCCGTCGGTCAGTTGAGATGAGTTGCCCGCCGTCACCGTGCCGTCCTTCTCGAAGGCGGGCTTGAGCTTTCGCAGATAATCCATCGTCACGTCGCCGCGAATGGACTCGTCCGCTTCAAAGAGGATGGTGTCTTTACGACCCTTCACCGAGATCGGGGCGATGGTCTTTTTGAAGTAGCCCGCCTTCTGCGCCGCCGCCGCCCGCTGGTGGCTGGCGAAGGAGAACGCATCCTGATCCTCGCGGCTGATGTTGTACTTTCGGGCGGTGTATTCCGCCGCGTTGCCCATGCCCCAGCCCTCGAACGGACACGTCAGCCCGTCCACCACCATGCCGTCCTCGAGCGCGACGTGGCCGAACTTGTTCGCGCCGGTGCGCATGCCGCGGACGTAGTAGGGCGCATTCGACATGCTCTCGATGCCTCCCGTGAGAATCACGTGCGCCTCGCCGAGGCGAATATTGTTGTCGGCATTCATCGCCGCCCGCAGGCCCGAGCCGCAAACCTGATTGATCGTGACCGCCGTAACCGTCGGCGGCAGCCCCGCCTTCAGCGCGACCTGCCGCGCCGGGTTCTGACCGACCCCGGCCTGAAGCACTTCTCCGATCAGTGCCCAGTCGACCAGCTCCACCGGGCACTGAACGGATTCAAGAACGTTTCGGGCCACCTGCGCCCCGATTTCCGGCGCGGTCAATGGCGAAAGGGTACCGAGGAACTTGCCCATCGGGCTGCGTTTGGCGGCGACGATCACGCTTCGTTGCATGGCTTCGAACTCTCAAATGGGGCTGCGTCAAGGCGCCGGGCTGTCCGACGCGTCTTCGGAATATTATAGTGCAATCGCAAAAATGGAAGGAAGGGCAAAGGGCGAATGTTCCCCAACTGCCCCGATAATTGGCTGATTCTGCACGATGGGTATGGTATGCATTCGCACAAGATCGCGTATTTCGCGTCGGAAACGCGTCCCACCCGGCTACGGCGAGAACGCCACCTCCGCCAGGTCCACCGGCCCCCCACAATACACGTCGAACTCGATTCCCACCTCGCACGCCCGCCGGGCGATCTCCCCCGGATCATCGAGCTGGTCGTACAGAATGCGAATCGCCCCCAGCGCATATTTGCCGCCCGACCCGATCGCGCAATACTGCTGAAACTGCGTCACATCCATGTCACCAGATATCCGAAATATGCCCGCCCGGTTTACCAGCAGGAATATCGAATCCAGATCGACGAACGGATGCGCCTCGGCCTCGGCCCGCCGATACATGAACGTGTAGTCGTTCCGCATCGCCCGCCAGAACTTCACGAAAAACGAAAACACGTCGGCCTCGCTGGTCAACGGCGGCGGCGGGTTCTCCGCCAGATGCGCCGTCAGCATCTCCCCGTAGAGCGACCAGCCCGCCCAGACCATCAGCGAATCGCCCAGCTTGTAAATCTTGTTGAACCGGCAGCTATCCGCTGGAAAGCGCTGCCCGCCGAAATGAACCAGCGAATCGGCCGCGATGACCGCCCGATCGCCCTTTCGCACCGCCACCGCGACTGTCATGGACCATCTCCCGTGGGAATCTTATGGAGGCGCCTCGAGCATTCCAACCGCGATGACTTACTTGACTTCCTCATGCCGCCGAACCACCGCCGCGAACTCCGCCGGAGAACCGGCCTGAAGCATCTCCGCGAAGGCATCCTGATTGATCACCAGCCGGCTCACCGCCGCCAGCGCCAGCAGGTGCGGGCCTGTGGCCGACGGCGGGCTCACCAGCAGTGCGATCAGCGACACCGGCTTGCCGTCGATCGCTGCAAAGTCCACCGGCGACGACGTTCGTCCAAACGCCAGCGTAAGCCGCTCCACCGCGTCGGTCTTGGCGTGGGGCAGGGCAAACCCGCGGCCGATGCCCGTGGTGCGCTGCGCCTCCCTGGCCAGGATGGAATTGAGAAGACCTTCCCGGTCCGATGTCAGGCCAACGTCACCCAGCAAATCGACCAGCTTCGAGATCGCCTCCGTCTTCGTGGCCGCCGGCAGCGGCACGGCGATCAGGTTTTCCTGGATGATCTCGCTGACCTTCATCGGGCGAATCCTAAGCAGAGCCGCGCCCGTTAGGAAGCGGTCAACGCTTCAGACAAGCAAGGATCACCTTCGGTTAGAACTGCCGGGGCGGACACGGCGCGACTTGAACTCAAGGCGATTGCCCGAGTAGGGATTCCACAAATAGCTGAATATCCTTGCCGTCCGGCCCATCCAGCCCGTCAAGGTCCGCAGCCTCCAGAACGGCCGGATCATCCGTCAAGCCCAGTAGCGCCGCGACGAACCCTTCGATGTCAGAGAAGCTGAGCAACGGATCGCAGTTCGCGCCACCGGGAATCGAAACGTCGAAAGGCTCGCCCCCGCCGCCAACTTGCGCCATCAACACCGGCGCCGACCGCCCTGTCGCGTTCCACAGCGCATAGGCCAGCGCGCCGCGGTTCGTCGGGTTCGTCGTTGCAAACGGATTCCGATCGCGCAGAAACTCGATGTATTCCTTCGTCGTCTGCTGATAGTAAAGTGTGATCCGCGCCCCGGCCGCGCCCTCTGGAATGACATACAGCGTATCGTCCCAGTATTGCCCGTCGGAATACGAATACGCGACCGGCTCGGCCTGAATCGCGGCGTATCCCGCGTTGGTAAACCCGCGCGGCGGAATGCGATTGTCGAAATACTTCTTCACGCCAAGGATCGTGTGTGAACTCGGCGCCGCCGGCACGCCCGCGGCCGCGGCGACGTTCTCATCAGGCCCGGCCTCCGCGTGGTACACTTTGGTCGACGCCGCATCCAGAATCGCCGTGTTCGAGTCATAGCCGCCGAAAACCACCATGGGCGGCGCTTCCGCATCGCAACCGAAATACTCCACCGTCAGGAAGATTCGCCGCCCCTCGAAGTAACCGGTGGGCAGCTTGTGACCCGTCTGGTTGATGACCCGAACTCTGAGCTGCATCTCGCCGGGATTTCCACTCCCTTCGAGGCTCACTTCAAGGTCCGCTGACTTTGTCAGAAACTCCTCATTCCGAAGCTTCCCCTGCTCCAGGGCGATGAGCGTGTCCTCAAAAAAGTCCGGTCCCCCTTCATCCGCCGGCGGAAAACCCGGAAACGGCCCGCCGGGGCCATAGTGCCGTCCGACCGCATCAAGGACCCAAGTCGCCGCGCCATAAAACGCATGCTCCGGAATGTCAGGCCGCTCCTCCGGAATGAAGTGACAACCCTGGGCCTCATGCCGCGGCATGTGGCAATCCTGGCAAGACGAAACCACGTTCTGCCCCGGCGCGCCGAACCGCCCGCCCATGTCCACGCCGCCCTGCGCGAACGAGCTCTTCAGCCATTCGCTGAACGTCCGTTGTTCGGCCGCCATGTTGTATTTATTGCCATCGGGGTTCCGCTGGCCCGGCCCGTTCAAAACGGCCTCGCCCTGCGCGTTATAGCTGACGTGCGGAAAGCTCACGTCGTGACAGGCCGCGCACAACTGCGAGCTGCGGTGCAACGGCGACTCGAACGTCGGGCACGGCGCCGGACCGCCCGCATCGTCCTCGCAAAGCCCCAGCGTCACGGCCTCATGAAAGTCGTCGCACGCCACTTCGGGCGGAAGCGGATTGAAATCGGGACCCACCGGAAACGGCCCGCGCCGCCGATCGAACGGATCGATCACGTAGCTCGAATTGCCGCCAAAGCCCGGCATCGCCGGGTTGCCCAGGTCCATCGACTGAATCGGGCGATCCTCTCCCAGCCCCAGCAGAATCAGCTCGTCGATCGGCGTCGCCGAGAAATTCGGATCGAACGGATCGACCATGCGATGGCACACGTGGCAGGTCACGCCGTCCCGGTCGCGCCGCTGAATGTTCATTCCATTTGTCGGCGTCGACCGCCCTTCGAGCCACGCCTTTGGCACGTGACAGCGAATGCAGACGTCGCCCGACCCCGGCGCATCCTTTTCGGCGATATCCAAACACGCATAAAAAACGGGGTCGCGCGCCGACTGGGCCATCAGGTTTCCCCGCCACTCGTCATAGATCGGCGCATCCCCGCTGTGACAGCCCGAGCACTGCTCGTCCGCCGGTATGATCTCGTTGAACGGCTCCAGATCGCCCGGCTGCGTCCCGCGCAGGTAGAAATTCTGAAGATTGGTCGGCAGCGGGATAACCGGCTCACCCGCCCGCAACGTCAGCGCGTGGACCAGCGGCAATATGCCACACAAAAACGCGATTCGCGCGGATCGTGTCATTTCGTATCTCAACGGCAGGCGTGAGCGGCGGCGCCGCAAGCTGGACTTCTCAAAATACGATAAATGGCATCACGCCCGGGCGAGCGCTGCCGCTTCTTCGAACCAGTCCCCAAACCTTGCGAGGTTCCTACTCCCATCGCAGGCCCTCAATCTTATCGCACCAAATCCCCCGATTCAACGCAGACGAGCGGATTCGCGTCATTCTGAACGAAGTGAAGAATCTGGCCTCCGAACAGTTTTCGGCCAATTCGACCGCACAACTCCGGAATGCGTATTTCCACCTTTCGACTTTCCAATTCTCGACTTCCGCGAATCGGCGTTTTGGCGTTTCGGAGTTTCCACACTACATTGATTCACGCAGCAACACGTCCGAAAAGGAACCCGCCATGTCCGCCACCGCCAAACCGTCCGCAAACAAGAATGCTCAATCAACGGCCTCCGGTCCGCGAACCATCCGCGCCCCGCGAGGCACGCAACTCTCCTGCAAAGGCTGGCACCAGGAAGCCGCCCTGCGAATGCTCTACAACAATCTCGATCCCGACGTCGCCGAAAAGCCCGACGAACTCATCGTCTACGGCGGCACCGGCAAGGCCGCACGCTCCTGGCCCGACTTCGACCGCATCGTCCGCGCCCTGCGCAGCCTCGAAAACGACGAAACGCTGCTCGTCCAGAGCGGCCGCGCCGTCGGCATCGTCCGCACCCACGAGGCCGCCCCGCGCGTGCTCATCGCCAACTCGCTGCTCGTGCCGCACTGGGCCACGTGGGACGAGTTCCGCCGCCTGGAGGCGATGGGCCTGACCATGTTCGGCCAGATGACCGCGGGAAGCTGGATCTACATCGGCACGCAGGGCATTCTGCAGGGAACGTACGAGACCTTCGCCGCGGCGGGTCGG
The DNA here is from genome assembly GCA_035557035.1 of Phycisphaerae bacterium. GTDB lineage: Bacteria > Planctomycetota > Phycisphaerae > UBA1845 > UTPLA1 > JADJRI01. The sequence continues at coordinate 8,667 of DATMEE010000388.1, read as the reverse complement.
CGGCACTTCAACGGCGATCTCGCGGGGCGGCTCGTTGTCACTGCCGGCCTGGGTGGCATGGGCGGGGCACAGCCGCTGGCCGCCACGATGAACGGCGGGGCCTGCCTGTGCGTGGAGGTCGATCCGCAGCGCATCCGACGGCGCCTCGAAACGAAGTACGTGATGGAGAGCGCGGACTCGCTCGACGATGCCCTCTGCCGTATCGACGCCGCCCGGCACGAGAAGCGTGCCCTATCGGTAGCACTGCTCGGCAACGCCGCCGACGTGATCCCCCAACTCGCCCGCCGCGGCGTCGTGCCGGACTTGCTCACCGACCAGACCAGCGCCCACGACCCGCTTCACGGCTATGTGCCTCACCAGTTGTCCTATGCCCAGGCACTGGCATTGCGCGAAAGCGATCCCGATCGCTACGTACGGCTCTCCGTCGAAGCCATGGGCGTCCACGTCCAGGCCATGCTCGATCTCCAGAAGCGCGGCGCCGTCACCTTCGACTACGGCAACAACATCCGCGCCGAGGCCGTCAAGGCCGGCGTCGCCAACGCCTACGACATCCCCGGCTTCGTCCCCGAGTACATTCGCCCGCTCTTCTGCGAGGGCGCCGGGCCGTTCCGCTGGTGCGCCCTGTCCGGCGATCCCGGCGACATCGCCGTGACAGATCGGGCCATTCTCGAACTTTTCCCCGAGAACACCCACCTCGCCCGCTGGATCCGGCTGGCCGGCGAGCAGATCAAGTTCCAGGGCCTCCCCGCACGCATCTGCTGGCTCAGCTACGGCGAACGCGCCCGCGCGGGCCTGGCCTTCAACGAGCTGGTCCGCACCGGCAAGGTCAAGGCCCCTATCGTCATCGGCCGCGACCATCTCGACTGCGGCAGCGTCGCGTCGCCCAACCGCGAGACCGAAGGCATGAAGGACGGCAGCGACGCCATCGCCGACTGGCCGATCCTCAACGCCCTGGCCAACACGGCCTGCGGTGCAAGCTGGGTCAGCGTGCACCACGGCGGCGGCGTGGGCATCGGCATGTCCATCCACGCCGGCATGGTGGCGGTGGCCGATGGCACCGACCTGGCACGCCAGCGCCTGGAGCGTGTCCTGACCTGCGACCCGGCCATGGGCATCTTCCGGCACGTGGACGCCGGCTACGAGCGTGCCGAGGAAGTGGCCCGCGAGCGGCACGTCAACCTGGCTTGAAACGCCGAAAAGTCGAAACGCTGGTTTCTGGTTGTTGGTTGTTGGTTGTTGGTTGTTGGTTGTTGGTTGTTGGATTTTTTTCATCTTTTTTTTTGCGGCGGGGCAAACTCCCTTGTTGCGCGTTTCAACCCCACAAAAACTTTTGCCGGGTTGAACTGAGTTGAAACGGGCTGAAAGGCTTCGCAAACCAGAGCCACGAAGCGACCCTTCCGCCATGAGGCCGGCGTCGAGGGTAAACTCCGCCACGAGGGTTGTTGGGTTGTTGGATTTTTTTTCCATTTTTTTCTTTGGCGGCGGGCGGAATTCCCTTATTCAGCTTTTCAACCCCTCAAAAAACTTTTGCCGGGTTGAACTGAGTTGAAACGGCCTGAAACGCTTCCGCGATTTTCTGTGCTGGCGGTCTTCCGGGTATGTATAGGAATGCTCGGCGCATCGCTGGCGCGAATGGAGAATGGAGAATGGCGAATGTAGAAAAGAGGGGCTGGGCGGCCGCGGGCACGAATAGCGCTGCAAAAGGCACAGAGGCACAGAGGCACCCGCCGCGGCGACTAAACTGCGGCACATAGGGGGGGCCGGGAACTCAGCGGCGGATTTTGGCGTCGCGGGTCTTTGGTGCATGTTGATCAGGATGGCTCAGCGCTTCGCGGCGCAATCAGGGTTCGAAGACCTTCAAAACCTCGTCGCCGTAGTGGTTGATCACCTTGACGGCCACCTTGCCCGTCTCCGGCTTGGCGAACGGTCTACTGGTCGTGCTGTACAGGCTTGCCCAGGCCCCTTCATCGATCTCTGCACGCAGGGCGCGCTTGAGTTTCTCGTAGGGCTCATCGGCGCCGGTGAAATAGGCGTGGCGCACGAAGAAGCTCTCGCCGTTGTAGTTGGTGTCGATGAACCAGCAGGCGATGTCGTCGGTGGAGGAGTTGCGAATCTGGCCCGTGGTGGGGTCGTATACGTCCAGGCCCTTGATCTCGATGGTGAGCGTGTCGCCATCGCCGGATTTGATTTCCATGTCCGGCTCGCCGAAGACCATAAACAGATTGCCTGTGCCGGTCTTCTTCAGCAGCTCATCTCCCATCGCGAGATCAGGGTTCATCTTGACCGGCAGCACCGTGAGCTTGCCGTAGCGCTTTATCTCTTCCGACACGTGCGGATCGAAGGCGAAGCCGCAGACGATGAGCAGGTCATGGCCGACGCCCTGCACCGCTTCCTTGGCCGCTTCTTTCACCTGGTGCGGGCCGACGGTGCCGTGCTCGGGGCCGATGGAGACGGCCACGCGGCGCACCAACACTTCGGCCGCGGCCTGACCCGGCTCACGCGCGGCGGTGCGGCCGGGCTCGATCTCGGAATATTCGCCGACCGCGTTGATCCACCGGCCGGCGAAGGGCTGGAGCGCGTCGAAATTCAGGCGCTCGCCTTTCTTCGTATTCTGCAGGCCGCTCCTGCGCAGGTTTTCCAGGATCATTCCAGCGAAGTCCTGCTGCTCTTTTGCCTCGCGCTCGCTCACGGTGCCGTCCATGTCGCCGTCGGCGGTGGACAACATGCGGTGCGGCGACAGACTCTCCACGGTGAACGGGCCGGTGACGCGGATGCGCTTCTTATCCTCGTAGGGCTGGTCGAACAGCGTTTCCTGATCGGCGTGGCGGGCGATGGCCGCGTCGATGTCGGGGCGGCTCATGCCCTCCCGGATGTCGGGGTTGTTGGCGATGCTCTTAAGCGTGACGTGGGGGACGCGGCGATAGACGAAGCCCTTGCGCACGTCGTGCTCGGTGGCGTGCAGGGGCGGGCGGCGGCCGGTGAGATCGAATTCCTTGTCGAGTCCCTCGGGGGAATCGGCCAGGAGGTAATAGGGGTAGCGGGCGGCCATGAGGCGGGTGCGGGCGAGGGCGAGTGCGACGCGGCTGGTGTCGCAGGTGTTCCATCGGCGTCCCCACTGCTCGGCGACGTAGGCGGTTGTTCCGCTGCCGCAGGTGGGGTCGAGGACGAAGGTCGCCGGGGTCGGTGGTCATGAGAAGGCAGCGCTCAACAACTTTAGTTACCGTCTGCACGATGTAAACTTTTGGATCGTTGAAGCCTCCAGTAGTTGTATCGTCCCACAAGTTGTAGATTGCTTGGACCGGGAAATCGTCATGGTATCGAACATACGACAAGTTTCCTGCTGGCGCGATAAGACGCCCAATCATCTTGAGTTTTTCCATTCCAGGTCGATTGGAACTCCAGCTGCTGCTGGGATGTGGGTAGTATGTTTTACCTTCAAACTCGATTGGAAAGACACAGCTAGGAGTCAACCCTGCAGACGTTGCCTTGTCAGCGACGAAAAAACGCACGTTCCGCAATAAGGTTGAATCTACCTTTTCCTTCGCACTCAATCGCCTCCGACCCCCATCTGGAAACTCAACCCAAGAGTATCTGCCACTACCCCCGGCGGCCTTGTCATCGAATAGCTGCCGATACTTCATCTGCTTGCAGTTCTTCGCATACCAGACGATGTAGTCCGTGACTCCTGCCAATCCTTCTGAACCGAGGGGGCTCGTTTTGCGGTAAACAATAATGGAGTGGAAGTTTTCGCTTCCAAACACCTCATCCATGATCGACCGCACTAGATGCACATTTTCATCCCCGATCTGCACGAACACGCTGCCCGTCTCGGTCAGCAGTTCGCGGGCGGCCGTCAGCCGCTCGCGCAGGTAGGACAAGTACGAGTGAATCCCCAGCTTCCACGTGTCGCGGAAGGCCCGAATCTGCTCGGGCTGGCGGGTGGCGTCCTCGGCCTTGCCGTCCTTCACGTCGCGCTTGCGGGTGCTGACCTGCCAGTTGGAGCCGAACTTGATGCCGTAGGGCGGGTCGAAGTAGATGGTCTGCACCCGGCCGCGGAGGCCCTCCTTTTCGGCCAGGCTGGTCATGACCAGCAGCGAGTCGCCGAGGATCATGCGGTTGGCCCAGTTCTGCTCGTGCCTGTAGAAGTCGATCTTCTGGTCGAACTGGCTGGGGCCGCCGTTGAAGTCGGCGAAGAAAGAGAGTTGCTCGCCGAAGAAATCACCCTCACCCCGGCCCCCTCCCTTCGAGGGAGAGGGAGATTTGGCCGCCGCGTTTTGGGCCGTGGCCTTCAAGTCTTCGATCAGGGCCTGGGGGTGGATTTTTTCCTGGATGTAGATGGGGAGGACCGGGACGGCGAGGTCTTCGCGGTCCTGCTGGTCCTTGCCCTTCCAGACGAGCTGCGGGTCGAGCGAGGGATCGCGGGGATAGAGAAGGGTTTTGGGGGCGGCCTCGTCGGTCGCGACGAAATCGCGCAGCTCCTCGGTGGGGATGTTGGTGCGCTTGTCCTTGTGGCGGATGGAGTCGACCGGGGAAACTGAGTTTTTGGGTTTCTTTTTCATATCTGAGCGATGATTACAAGCTGGTCCGAAAAAGAGTTTACGGGTTGAGTATTTTGTGTCTCACGTATTAGCGTCAAATTACTTTGTGTCTCACTTTTATCGATTTATGAGACACAAGTTATCTTGATGCTAACAAGTGAGACTCAAGCGATGCTCCTGCCCTCCGCGATGTTGAGCAACTCCGAAAACGCAAGCGTGGCGGCACGGCGGCCGCTGGATTCGTGGATGACTCGAAGCAGTCCCTTTTCCCGGACAATGGTCAATATGCGGTTGGCGGTGGGTTTGGCAATGCCGGCCGACTCAATAAACTCGGTCGTTCGGAAAATCGGTCGATTGAAGAACCAATCCAGCGCCCGAACCGCCTGATGCGATCGGGTGATCGTTGAAATCCAGTCACTTCGGCGACGGTAAAGATCGAGAATCGCCCGGGCCTTGGCCGCGTTCTCGCGGGCCTGCTCGACCACCGCTCTCAAGAAAAACACGCACCATCCGGTCCAATCATCGTCGCGCGACACGGCCAGAAGCCGGTCGTAGTATTCGTCGCGATTCAGTTCGAGAAATGCGCTGATGTAGAAATTCGGCTGGGAGAGAAGCCCTTTCTCAACGAGAAACAGGGGAACGAACAAACGCCCGAGCCTGCCATTCCCATCCAGGAACGGATGAATCGACTCAAATTCAGCATGGAGGATCGCGAGCTGAACCAACCGGTCCGGAACCTCCGCGTGAACATACCGTTCCCAGGCGCTCATTGCATCGGGGACGAGGTTGGAGGCAGGCGGGACGAAGCGGGCGGTGGTCAACGTACAGCCGGGTTCACCAATCCAGTTTGCGACCCGGCGATAATCTCCGGGCGTCTTATTTCGGCCACGTACTCCGGTCATGAGCACGCGATGGGCGTCTCGAATCAGACGTTGCGAGAGCGGAATTGCCTTCAGGTGGCTGACCGCGTTTCGCATCGCGCTGCGATAGTTGAGAATTTCCTGGATGTCGCCCTTCTTTTCCTCGTCGGCGGACTCGTCGCCTGCTTCGAACTCGAAAACCTCGCCGATGGTCGCCTGGGTGCCTTCGATTTTGCTGGAGAGGACTGCTTCCTGCGTCGTCAAGGGAGAAAGCAATACGTTGACATTCGGCACCGCGGCGAGCGTGGCGTCGAACCGGGCCAGTCCGGCGTTCGCGGGACCGACCAGCGGCAGCAGCCGACTCAGATCGAGACTCGCCGGCGGAAATCGGCCTTTATGGTACTGGACAACGGCCACTAAACTACCCTTCTGAACATACTTACCGTCACCTTTCTACAAAATGTAGAAAGGTGGAATTCCCACCGTTTGAGCCGTACCCAAATTGTGTACAACTGAATTTGCCGGTCCCATTCTCATACACAACTCGGCGCCGTTGTTGAGGCCAAGATCAGGTCTTTCGCACTCCAGGGATCGGCCACTTCAACGAAGGCCCAGCGGCCGAACCCGCCGTGATTGTTTACGGCCGGTATCCACATGGTGCGGGCGGTGGCCACTTTGGCGGCCTTGTCTTTGTCCTTTTCGCCGGTGACTTCGATGATGAGGTTCAGCGGATCATCGGGTCCCCGGCCGTCGTCCAACACGGCGATGAAGTCTGGATGATACTGGTGTTCTTCGCCGTTGATGGTGTAGGGAATGGTAAATCCCAAGTTGTGATTTTTGACGTAGCGTACCACCGGCAGGGATTCATCCTCCAGCACATGCGCCATCTTCTGCTCCCAGGAGCCGGTGTCGGCCACGACGTGGGAGATGTGGCAGCGCTGCGGCCGGGTGGCATAGACCGGCCGGGTGGTGTCGAAGTCGACATAGCGGGTGGAGCCGACGGTGTCATAGGGCCGGAGGATGGGTTTGAGGGCCGGGGTTCCGTCGGTGGAATCGACGATGGACAGATAGATGCGGTCGGCGGCATCGTGGGCGAATTCGACCAGCAGGAGCAACTGTGGGAAGGTATTGTCCTTGCAGGTCACGCACTGGGTCAGCCAGCCTTTGGAGATCTCGAGGAGTTGCGGGAACAGCCAGGCCTGCACGTCGCTCTCGAAATGATGCTCCTTTGGGCGGTCGATTTTCTGTTCGCCGTCGGCGCGGAAGTACTTTTCCAGCGTGAGTTTCGCCAGGAGGAAGGCGACTTCGTTCATGCGCCGTAACTTCAATTCCATGAGATCGTGAATGCTGGTTTCGCCGACGATCGGAGCATTTTCAGTTTTCGTCGGGATGTCGGCGGTGGACAGGGCATATTGGGTCCGCTCGGAGAATTTGGCGGCCAAACGCCTTTCGCTGATTTCGAAGCGATAGCCGGCGAGGCGCGGAAAGGTGATCTCGCAGCGGATGCGGTCTTCCAGAGCGCGGACGCGCGTCGGAGGCGGGCGGGGCAGGGGGTCCTTGCCGGAGCCGCTGCACGGAATGAAGGAGAAGGGAACACCGTAGACCTCGGCGTATTCCGGCTCGAACACCAATTCCGGTCTGGGCGTTTCGCCGGGACGGACGGTGAGCGGCGGGCGCTCGACCGGGGCGTAGCTCATGCGGCGCAGGGCACGGCCGACGACCTGCTCGCAGAGAAGCTGGGTGCCAAAGGCGCGGATGCCCAGAACGTGGGTCACGGTGTTGGCATCCCAGCCTTCGGTAAGCATTGAGACGCTGACGACGCACTTGACGTGCTCGCCCAGCCTTCCGGGCTTGCCGACGGAATTCATCACTTCGCGGAGGAGGTCTTCATCGGTGAGGTTTTCGGCATCGCGTCCCGGGAAACGCAGACGATACTCGGTTTTGAATTCCTCGATTTCGCGGGCGGCGATTTTCTTGAAATCGTCGCTCATGGTCTCGCCGGATTCGAGCTGGGTGCTATCGACGAGAATCGTATTGGGGCGATGCAGCCAGTTTCCGTAGGCGTCGTCGTTGCGGAAAACCTCCAGGCGGCCGGCCTGCACGACCTGTTGGTCGCCGATGGGCTTTTCCCATCCCGCGATGTAGTCATAGACAAGCTTTGAGACATTCGTATTGTTGCAGACGACGATGAAGACCGGCGGAGTCAGACCTTTGGCACGGGCCTGCTCATTCTCCTCCCAGCGGCGATAGTATTTTTCGTAGTTGCCGTAGAGACTGTGCAGCGCGCCTTCCAGCTCGGCGGGAATTTCGCCGCCGCTCTTTTCCGCCTGGGTTTTGCGACCCTTGCGGGGCAGGTTCTCGCGGATGCGCAGCCAGAGGTCGCGATAGGTGGGTTGCTCACCGACCATGTTGTCATCGGCGATGGGCACGCGCGGTACCTTGACGATGCCGGCCTCGATCGCGTCGATGAGCGAGAAGTCGGAGACAACCCAGGGAAAGAGCTTTGCCTCGCCCCATCCAGAACCACGCAGGTAGAACGGCGTGGCCGAGAGATCGTAAATCGCCTTGACGCCGAGCTTAGCCTTCACTGCCTCGACGCCGGAAATCCAGACGCGAGCATCTTTGTTGCGCTTTTTGGCTTCGTCGCGATCTTCGCCCTTTAGTTCGGCTTCGTCGTGCTCGCCGTCCGGGCGGCGGCGGTAGCAATGGTGAGCCTCGTCGTTGATGACCACGATATTCTTCTTGTGGCCAAACTCTTTGCAGACGCGGCGGACCATCTGATCGGGCGATTCGACATTGACGCCGGTTTCAGTCTGTCCGGAAAGCACCTTGGTCAGGCGAGCGCCGTCGGACTTTTCGCGAAGCAGGAAGGCGTGAAAATTGGTAATGACAATTTTGGCGTGGCCGAGGCGTTCGAGCTGCTCGCCGGCGAGGATGTCGCGCTGACGGTAGTAGTTCTGCGGGTCGTTGGGCATCAGGACGCGAAGCCGGTCGCGGATGGTGATGCCGGGGGTGATGAGAAGAAAGGCGTCGGAAAAACGGGCGTCCTGCGGATTGGCCAGTTTGTTCAGGCAGTGCCAGGCGATAAGCATGGCCATGACCACGGTCTTTCCGGAACCGGTCGCCATTTTGAAGGCAATGCGAAACAAGCCGGGGTTCGAGGATTCGTTGGCCTCGCGCAGATCGTTTTCGATCCATGCATCGCCGTATTTCCGGGCCACTTCGGTGAGGTATATCGCGGTTTCGAGGGCTTCGATCTGGCAGAAGAA
>DATMEE010000387.1:0-7295 GCA_035557035.1 Phycisphaerae bacterium | reverse complement strand
AACCAGTACTTCGGAGGCGACATCCCTCGGCTGGTGCAGCCCATCGTGGAAGGCCGCGCCGACCTGGTCATCGGCGACCGCGAGCCGGAGAAGGTCCCGCATTTTTCGCAGGTGAAAAAGAAGATGCAGACGCTGGGCAGTTACGTCGTCAGCCGCCTGGCGAACCTGAAGGTGCCCGACGTGGCCAGCGGCTTCAAGGCCTATTCCCGCGAGGCCGCCATGCGCTTCGCCCTCTCGACGGATTTCGATCACACCGTTGATCACGTCATCCAGGCCGGCCGCAAGCGCATCATCACCGTCTCGATTCCGATCCGCACCAACGAAAAGCTGCGCGAGAGCCGGCTGTTTTCGAACATCGGCGTGTTCATCTCGCACTCGCTGGGCATCATGCTGCGGGTGTATTCTTCATACCGGGCGATGAAAATCTTCAGCACGGCCGGCCTGATCACGTTCGGCATCGGGTTTCTGATCGGGCTGCGGTTTGTGTATCTGTTCGTGTTCTACGTGGAGGAGCGCGACGAGCACGTGCAGTCGCTGATCCTCGGCGCGATCCTGATGCTCGCCGGCTTCCAGATGATCCTGACCGGCATCGTGGCGGATTTGATCAATTCAAGCAGGGGGGTGCTGGAGGATGTGTCCTATCGGGTAAGGCGGATGGAACTTGATAGGTTGGAAGAAAAAAAATAGTTCGGAATATTGAAAAACATATTTGACGATTCGGGCCACTCTACCATTTGCGAAGAACGGACTGCAGCATTTCAACGACTTTGTCGACTTCCGTTTCAGTCGTCGGCCTTCCAACGCTGAACCGGATTGTTCCGATGGCCCGCTCGCGGGAATAGCCCATCGCCGTGAGCACGCGCGAGGGCTTGGCGTCGCCGGCGTGGCAGGCGGCGCCGGTTGAGGCGTAGACGTTGTCGAGCCTTGAGAGGATTTCGCCGCCGATGTGGCCGGGGAAGCTCACGCTCACGGTGTTTGGAATGCACTGCGTCGGGTGGCCGTTGAGCACCACGCGGTCGCCGAAGGACGACGAAAGCTTCTGCCAGAAGTAATCGCGCAGGTCGTTGTGCCCCGGCTTCTCGAGATACACAATGGAAATCTCGCATGCCTTTCCCAGACCGACGGCCATCATCACGTTCTCAGTGCCGGCGCGGCGGCCCGATTCCTGCGCGGCGCCGTGGATGAGCGGTTCGAGCGTCATGCCCTTACGGATGTAGAGCGCCCCAATTCCCTTCGGGCCGTACAGCTTGTGCCCCGCGATGGACAGCAGGTCGGCACTCATCTCGTTCACGTTCACCGGCACCTTGCCCAGCGACTGGGCCGCATCGACGTGAAAAAGAATGCCGCGCTCGCGGGCAATCCGCCCGATCTCGGCGATCGGCTCTAACGTCCCAACCTCATTCTGGGCGTGCATGACGCTGATCAGAATCGTGTCCGGCTGGATGGCCTTGCGAATGTCGGCCGGATCGACCATGCCGTTCTCGTCCACCGCGACTTCGGTGTGCGAGTATCCCCAGCGAGCCAGCCACTTCATGGGCCCGAGCGTCGCGGGATGCTCCACGCTCAGCGTGACAAAGTGCCTCCCCACTGATTCGCGAAGCTGGGCCACGCTCTTGATCGCCCAGTTGCTTGCCTCGGTGCCGCCACTGGTGAAGGCAATCTCATCTGGCGACGCGCCGATTAGGGCGGCCACCTGGGCGCGGGCGCATTCGATCGGCTCGCGCGAGCGGCGGCCGAAGGCGTGCGTGCTGTTGGGGTTGCCATATTCCTCGCGCATGAAAGGCATCATCGCCTCGGCCACCGCGGGATCGACGGGCGTGGTCGCGTTGTAGTCGAGGTAGATCATTCGCACGGTTCCTAGGTTGTCAATCGCCGCCCCTCGCCTACAGGTGAGTTGCGGGAAGGTCGTAACCTGCTCGTAGCCCTATAGCCGATTGCAACCTGTCGGCATTTTCTGCCGATGAGCATTGTATAATGCACGCAAAAAAAACGCAGCCGGAGATTACACAGCCGCGAAAAAACCCGGCCGATCGTCACGTCCTCGCCATGATTCTCGCCCGCGCGGGCAGCAAAGGCCTCCCGTCGAAAAACGTGCTCCCTATCGCCGGCAAGCCCCTGATCGCCTACACCATCGCCGAAGCCAAAGCGGCGGAGACGATCGACGCGGTTTGCGTCACCACCGACATGCCCAAAGCCGCCGACGTGACGCGGTTCATGGGCGTGTTCATCGTCGATCGCCCGCCGGACCTCGCGTCGGATTCAGCCACGGTGGACAGCGCGGTGCGGCACGCGGTTGAAGAATACGAGCGCGGCCGGCGCGTCGTGACGCACGTCGCGATTCTGTACGGCAACGTGCCAGTTCGGGCGCCAGGTGTCATAGACAAGGCAGTCTCGCATCTGATCGAAACCGGCTGCGACTCGGTGCGCAGCGTGACGCGCGTCGAGAAGCAGCACCCCGACTGGCTGCATCGCCTCGTAGGCGATCGGCTGGTGCAGTATCGAAAGAACTCGATCTACCGCCGGCAGGACCTGGAAGCGCTCTATTATCACGACGGCGCGGTCCTGGCCGTGACGCGCAAGAGCCTGTCGATCACGAGCCGCGACGACGATCACGCCTTTCTAGGGAAAGACCGGCGCGCGGTTGTGTCGGAAGGCGGGCCGACAATTGACGTGGACAGTTTCGAAGACCTGGGCCTCGCGGAGGCGCTCATCGAGAAGCGGATACGCGATGACGCGGCCACGATGCCGGATAACTCCGCACGTCTCCCCGCGGCCATTTACGAACGCACAGGCAAATCAACGACGGCGCCCCATGCCATGCATCAAATGGTGTCGCCAACGTGACTCAACATTCAACTCCGCACTGCGTGACCATTGCAGGCCGAGCGATTGGCGAGCGGCATCCAACCTTCGTCATCGCCGAAGCAGGCGTGAACCATGATGGATCGGTGGAAAAAGCGCTTCGTTTGATCGACGCGGCCAAAGCCGCTTGCGCGGACGCTGTGAAATTTCAATGCTTCCGGGCCGACGCGCTCGTGGCTCCGGAGACGCCAACGTGCGGCTATCAGGCGGCGCACGGTGCCGCCGCGACCGATCAACGAGAAATGCTCCGACGTCTGGAGCTTTCACGGAGCGGTTTTCTCCACCTGGCCGAATATGCCCGCGAGAGGGAAATTCTCTTTCTCGCGACCCCATTCGGGATTGACGAACTACGATTTCTCTCAGACGAAGTCGGCGTCAGTGCCATCAAGATTGCATCCCCCGACCTGGTCAACGGACCCTTGCTCTCGGCTGCCTGCGATGCAAACTTGCCGATCATCGTGTCCACGGGCGCTGCGGATGAAGCCGAGATCGGTTCGGTCGTCGAAGTGTTTCGATCCAGGGTATCCGCGAATCGCCTGGTCCTGCTTCACTGCGTGTCGGCCTATCCCACGCCGCTCAACGACGCGCGCCTGGGATCCATACGCACCCTGCGCGATAAATTCACTGTCCCAGTGGGATTCAGCGATCACACCGCCGAGGTCGAGACTGGTTCCTTCGCGGTTCTGGCCGGCGCGAACGTGCTGGAAAAGCATCTGACATTGAGTCGCAGCGCGCCCGGCCCGGATCATTTCTTCTCGCTCGAACCAGCCGTCTTCGCGGAATACGTCTTGCGAGTCCGACATGCGGAGCAAATCCTGGGCGATGGGAAGCTCACGCCGGCACCTTTTGAGCGGGAGGTGCGTGAGTTGGCCCGTGGCCGAGTGATCGCCGGGCGTTCAATCCGCGCCGGCGAAGTGCTCACCCATGAAATGATCCGAATACAGCGATCCGCGGCCGGAATCTCAGTCGCATCGCTGCCGCGAATTATCGGGCGACGGTTTCGAGAAGCAGTGCCATCCGGACGGCCCGTGACCGAATCCATGCTGGATTCGAATTCAGAACTCTAGCGCCGACCCGCTGTCGGCAGGTACGATAATCGAAGTCTCAGCTAGGCATCGCGGCACCGACTTTTCGTCGGCCTCCGCACTCTCGTCTTCCCCAGTAGTTCCAACTCAATCCGCATCGTGGAAGGCCCGATACAGACGTGAATCGTGGGACGGCGCCCTGCGGGGCATCGTACACTCACGAAACGAGGTGGACCTATGGCGCAGGCAGAGATATTGAGCGGCAAGGCACTGGTTGATGCGGCCATCGCCGACGTGGGCGAGATCGCGACACTGCCGGAAGTCACCGTCAAGATCATTCAGATCGTCGAGAACCCCAAGTCCACCGCCCGCGACCTGCACGAGGTCATCAAGAACGATCCCGCGCTCTCCGCGCGCATACTCAAAGTCGTGAACTCAGCCTTCTACGGTCTGCCCGGGCAGATTTCAAGTATCGACCGCGCCATCGTCCTGCTCGGCCTTTCCGCGGTGAAGAACATCGCGATTGCCGCGTCCATGACACACCTGTTCAACAGCGGTCCGGCCATTGAGGGCTTCACGGGCTCGGACGTGTGGAAGCACTCCATCGCCATGGGTGTCACCGCCCGACTGCTCTCCGCGGCCCAGGGTCGCCCGGCCGTCGAAGAGAGCTTTCTGGCCGGCATCATCGCCGACCTGGGCCTGCTGGTTTCGCGGCAGGTATTTCCGAAGCAGCTTGCCGAGGTTATCGCCGAGTTCAACGCTCGCGGCGGCGAGTTTTGCGAGGTTGAAAACCGCGTGATCGGCGCCGACCATCAGGCGTTCGGCGCCGCGCTGGCCGCGAAATGGCGATTTCCACAGGTGCTCTGCACGACGATCGGCTATCACCACAAGCCCCAGGGCCTTGCGGCCGCTCACCGGGAACTTCCCTCGTTGGTCTGCGTGGCGGACATGCTGGTAAGCACGGCACAGATCGGGTTCTGCACCTACCCGGCGGACGTCCAGCCTCCCCAAGAGTTCCTCGACGCGATCAAGCTGACGCCGGAAAAGGTTCAGGCCGTTCTCGATCAACTGCCTGAACAGGTGGCCGCCGTCGAGAATATCTTCTCCTCATAAGTCAACCGCTTCACTTTCGTGTACTTTGTCGGCCGGCTGCACTAGGATTCTCGTCCTTAGCCAAGAACCTTGGACGAGAATTCCTTGTGATCCATACCCTTTCGCATCCGCTGTCCATCGCCGCCCTCTCGCTCGGATTTATTCACACCCTTGCAGGCCCGGATCATTATCTTCCGTTCGTGGCGATGTCCCGCGCGGGGCGGTGGACCCTGAGACGCACGCTCGCCGTGACCATTCTTTGCGGCGTCGGGCATGTTTTCGGTTCCGTCCTGATCGGCTCGGTGGGAATCGCGCTGGGGTACGGCGTGGAGCAGATCGAAGTCGTTGAAGGAACGCGCGGCGGCGTCGCCGGCTGGCTGCTCATCGCCTTCGGTCTTGTCTATTTGATATGGGGAATTCGCTCCGCGATTGGCAACCGGCCGCATTCACATTTTCATGCTCATGCCGACGGCACGGTTCACTCACATTCCCACGTTCATCTGGCAGAGCATACGCATGTGCATGCTGTATCCGCCACTGCGGATCGACCCGTGCCCCGCGCAGGCGGCAATGTCGCGGCGGGAATTCAGCCGTCGCTCACCCCCTGGATTCTGTTCACGATTTTTATCTTCGGCCCGTGCGAGGTGTTGATTCCCATGTTGCTCGTACCGGCGTCGCGCGGCAGCCTGTGGGGGGTTGCATGGGTGACGTTTCTTTTTGGCGCCGCCACCTTGGCGACGATGACGGCCGTCGTCCTCGCGATGCGCTATGGCGCGGGTGTGCTGCGTTTTAGCCTGCTCGAACGCTTCGGCCACGCTGCGGCCGGCGCGGTCGTGACCTGTTGCGGCTTGGCGATCAAGCTCGGCTTGTGAGCCGGAATCGCAAGCGGTGTTTTCGCCATGCCGAGGCTGACTTGCATGTAAGGAAACGGCGGTCGATTCAACACCACCCAGGCCCGCGGATCGGATTTCACGACGGGCATCGGCCTGAGGGACACGATCGAATCGATCCAAATCAGGCTGGCGTATCGCGCCCACGCGACCGCGTCGCGAAAAAAATCCGGCTCCGCGAGAATCCGGCTCTCATACGCCTTGAGCAGTCGCGTTAAGTCCGAAGGCCGGTTCAACGAAACGAATCGGCACCTGCCCGTGACGGCCACGGCCAGCACGTCTCGCGACGGAAGCTTCATCCACAGCAGGTCGCCCGGTGCGACGCATTTGAAAGGCGCCTTTCGCACCGTTGAGAGCCGGCACTCCACCCGCTTTCTTCCCGCAAGCATGAGCCGGAGATAACGCTCGTGCAAAACAACGAGATGGTGGGCACTCATCATTGAATGACCTGCTTAAGTCGTACGTTCCACCGCATCCCGCGTGCGGCCAGAAACTGAGTGAGCGCATCATCCTTCGTTGGGCTGAGGCATTCAACGAACGAGTCGGATACTGGCCTACGCGACATTCAGCTTTTACCGATCTCAGCCGGCGGGAAAAATGGGCGATCATCGATCAAGCCTTGCGAGAAGGTCTTCGCGGCCTTCCCGGCAAGTCTTCTTTGGCGAAGTTGCTCAAGGAACATCGCGGCGTCGCCAAGGCAAGCAGGGAAAAACCTAGACTGGTGTGATAGTGGCGATCCAAATGGGGGCGGCCAAGCCTCATTCCAACACAAAGTCCGCGATCTCCCGCGCCAGGAACCGTTCCGTTTCCTCTTCCATGCGGAAGCCCACGCACCGAAAGCCGCACTTCTCCAGGATGCGTTGCGACGGGGCGTTGTTGCGGGCCGATGTTGCGTGCAGCGGACGGCGGCGTTCCTCGGCGAGGAACATCATCAGGGCGCGCGAGGCGACGCCCTTCCCCCAATGTGCCCGCGCGATCCAGTATCCGACGCAGTCGTGACCGTCGGCTTGGTGGCGCCCGACGCTGCCGACGATTTCGGGCCCGTGCGCGCCGTCGATCTCGATCACCCGCGCGCTCACGCCCGGGTCGGCGAGGTGGCGTTCCCACGCGGCGAAGAATGCGTCACGCGTGCGCGGCTTGGTGCCGGCCATGTCGTTGGCTTCGGGGTCTAACTGCATTTGGAACAGCGCAGGCAAATTGCCCGGCACAACCGGGCGGAGGCGAATCGCGTCGGCGCGAACTTCGCGGCTGTTGTGCCGGGTGGTGGGTTGGCGGTGGGCATCGGGCATTGTAGCAGTCGGAGCACGCTCGCGGGACGATCTCGAGGGGGTTAGTGCTTCTTGCGGATAGCCAGGAACACCAGGAATGCCACCACGGCCACGCAGAAGAACACCCACCAGGTACTCGATAGCGCGAGAAGCAACAT
>DATMEE010000386.1:0-2086 GCA_035557035.1 Phycisphaerae bacterium | reverse complement strand
GGCAAAATATCTGCCCGAATCACTTCTGCCGCGCGAGCTCTGCTGGAACGCCGCCGACGCGCTCGAAGTCACCGAAATCCCCAAGCGGCTGCTCATCATCGGCGGCGGCTACATCGGCCTCGAGATCGGCCAGGTCTATGCGTCGTTGGGCAGCAAGGTGACGGTCGTCGAGGCGCTGGACGGCGTGTTGACGGGGCTGGATCCCGAACTGGCCAAGCCGCTCCTCTCGCGACTCAGCAAGCAGATGGAGGCCATCCACACCGGCGCGCAATTCAAGGGGGCTAAGAAAAAAGGCGACGCGATCGCCGCCACCTATGTGGTGCAGGGAAAGGAAACGACCGAACCCTTCGACCGCATTCTGGTGTCCATCGGCCGCAAGCCGCGCACCGAGGGGCTGGGCCTCGAGAATACGAAGGTGACGTTGACCGATCGCGGCTTCATTCAGGTCGACCGGCAATTTCGCACGACCGACAAAAAAATCTACGCGATCGGCGACGTGATCGGCGACCCCATGCTGGCGCACAAGGCCTCACGCGAGGGCAAGATCGTCGCGAATATCCTGGCCGGCAAGCAGGACGAGTGGGATAACGTCACGATTCCCGCCGTCGTTTACACCGACCCCGAGGTGGCGTGGTGCGGATACACGGAATCCGAGGCGAAGGCGAAGGGCCTCGACTTCAGCATCAAGAAATTCCCCTGGGCCGGTTCGGGCCGCGCCGTCTCGATGAGCCGGACCGAAGGCCTCACCAAGCTGCTGTTCGACAACAAAACGCAGCGACTCATCGGCATGGGCATCGTCGGGGCCCGCGCGGGTGATCTGCTCATGGAAGGCGTGCTCGCGATGGAGATGGGGGCCGTGGCGGAAGACCTATCCCTGTCGATTCACCCGCATCCCTCGCTAGGCGAAACGATCATGGAGGCCGCCGAGGCGATGACCGGCAAGGCGATTCACGGGGCACACTGATTGCGCGCCCTGGCTTGGGCCCGTTTCCTGATCCTTGACGCAGCCGTTTTTCCACTGGGCTGCGGACCGAAAATCGCCCGATATTCCCTTATCATGGCGATTGAGCGCGAAATAAAGGAATTACTCCAACGGGTCATTGAAACGCTTGATCCCGAAACGGTCGCGCCGATTCTGGCGGCATTGAACGCTGTCGCCCTGCATGAACCTGCTTCGTATTGCCCGGAAAGAAACGGCGAACGCGGCGCAATTTCGTGCGGCCCTGCGGCATCCCCGTCAGTCCGCTCCTTCACTGCGTGGACCTGGAACCAGCCGAGTGGCCGTGTCTGACCTCGCAAGATCGAGTGCCGTGCTCGCGGCCGGCACGGGCACGAAGTCTCGTCCGAAGAACCTCGGCAAACCTCCCTCCCCCGGGCGAGATGCACGCAGAGTTCCTTGCCTCGACGGCGTCATTCAATCGCTTCGCGGCGCGGTTATTCTCGAAACAGACGTGAACGGCCTCGGCGCGATTCGCAGTCTCGCAGCAATTCGTCCCCGATTGCAGAACTTGATCGGCGTGGATTTCACCGCGTCGATCGGATTTTCCTCCCGCCTCTGCGACATGCGGTCCGCACCCGGACCACATGTCGATGACGGCCGGGCCCTCCGCGATTTCTTACTGCAAGTGGGTGAGGAAATCGGCGGTCCGCTCGCCCTCTTTCCCAGCGGCGACCGAACCGTTCGCCTGATCTGTCGTTTCCGTGAAGCGTTGGAGCGACGTTATCGCGTGCTGCTGCCGAACGCCGCGTCCGTCGAAACGCTGATTGACAAGTCAAAGTTCGCGATGCTTGCAGACCGAACCGGCCTGCTCACGCCCCGCCACGCGATTGTGGAATCTCGGACGGGGGCGGCGATGGAAACCGGGCTGCGGTTCCCGCTGGTGGCCAAACCGCTGAATTCACCCGGCGATGATCCAATTCGCAGAGCGTTCAAAGCGAAGCTCTTTGAGACCCCGCACGATTGGGACGCATATTTCGCGAATTGGAGCGCGGGCGGGAGGCTGCTCATCCAGGAGCGAATCGTCGGCGAGGACAGCGACATTTTCTTCTACGGCGGCGTCTGGCGCGACGGCGATCCGGTCTGCGG
>DATMEE010000385.1:0-2324 GCA_035557035.1 Phycisphaerae bacterium | reverse complement strand
TCATCATGTCGCCGCCGGGGTCCATGGAGGACGTGTTTCGTCCGGCCCAGGAGACGGCCGGCGCAATCGAACGGGCCATGCACGATACGGCCGAGTTTGCGGCGGAGCTTTTCGGGCTGGAGCGGGTGGACCCGCACGACTCGGCCTGGTTTCGCGCGCATGAAGATCCGAACCGCGACTATTCCAGCGACACGCAAACCGTCGAGGAATTCCTCGATTCGCCGATCGGAATTGAAATCACTGCGCGGCTTCAACTGCGGCCGATGTTCCAGGGCGTCGTCGACGCCGACGTTGTCTTTCTGAACACCGCGGTCGCGACTAACATGAAGACGCTGGCCGCCTGTGCTCAGCGCATCGAGCGAATTCTGGAGCCGGTCAACACGCGGCTCCAACGGCGGACGTATTTCGCCGCGGGCGATCCACTCGATCGGCGCAATGCCGGCACCGAGGGGTGCCTCAAGCGCATCGCCGATCTGCTAAGCGCCGCCAAGACCATCCACGCATGACACCAAACCAACTCATCGACTTAGCCCTGAACCAGCCTCTCACCGCCGATCAGTTCAAACCCGTCGACCTGCATCTGGACCGGCGCGACGGGCTGACCATCGAGTGGGCCGATAGCCGCCGCAGCACCTATTCGCTGGCCTATCTACGAAAGTCGTGCCCGTGCGCCGGCTGCCGGACCGAGCGGGAAACACCGAAACCGAAGACGTCGTCCATGTCCCTGACGGTGTTGCCGGAGAACATCAGCCGCGCGGTCGAGTTTGCAAACGCGAAGCTGGTGGGAAAATACGCGATTCAGATCGAATGGGCCGACGGCCACAACACCGGCATCTACGATTTCCGCTACCTCCGCCTGATCGACCCGGCCGGGGCAAACGAATCGGCGCCGTCACCTGTTTAGCCCGGACCTGAAAGGTCCGGGAGCACGGAATCAGATATTCGATCTTGATAAGATCCCGCGAGCGTCAGATCACTGACAACATGGGCAGAACATTGGCGGATTTCTGGACGAAATTTTTTCTGCGCTCGCCGGGGCCCTGTCGGGCCGCGGCTAAACGGGTTGGCGATTGCTGCGACTTGGAGTGCTACGCCCCTGGTTGGTTGCGACACTCCCGCGTTTTACCGTTGCATCAACCCAAACAAGGCGGCGCTAGAGCGCATGCCACCCTCAAAATCCACGATGTGCAGAAACTCGTTCGGCGAATGCGCGTTGCAATTCGGCTGCGAGTAGCCCAGCATCAGACTATCCGCGCCAAGAAGCTCCTTGAACATGGGCAGAATCGGCAGGCTGCCGCCCTCCCGCATCATCACCGGTGCCTTTCCGAAGCCGACCTCAACCGCTTTGCGGGCCGTCTGCATCCCGGGTGAATCCTGGTCGGCCAGATACGGACCGCAACGCGCATGATCCAGGATTTCCACGCGAACCGTGTCGGGTACGCGCTTTCGAACCGTCTCGTCGAAAAGTCGGCTGACTTCCTCGCCGCTCTGGTCGGCCACCAGCCGCATGGAAACCTTGGCGCCGGCGAAGGAAGGGATGATCGTGCTCGATCCTTCCTTCATGTAGCCTCCGTAGATGCCATTGACATCCAGCGTCGGCCGCGCCGCTTTCCGCTGAAGCGTCGAATACCCCTTCTCGCCATAGGTTCGCGGGCTGCCCACGTCTTCGAGAAAATCCGCCTCGTCAAAGGGCAGGGCGTCCATCGCCTTCTTTTCCACGGGTGTCATCTCCTTGACGCGATCATAGAAGCCCGGGATCGTCACCCGACCGTCGGCATCGTGAAACGAGGCGATCAACTTCGCCAGCTCGTTGGCGGGATTCGCAATCGCCCCACCGTACACGCCGCTGTGCAAGTCCTTGGACGGCCCGCGCACGATGACTTCCTTGTAAACCAGCCCCCGGGTCGCGATGGTGACTGCCGGAATGCCGATGCCGAACTGGGCCGTGTCGTGGATGACAATGTAGTCGCACGCCAGCCGGTCCTTATGCTTTTCGATCAGCCCTTGCAGGTTCTTCGATCCGATCTCCTCCTCGCCTTCGATGCAAAACTTGACGTTGATCGGCAGCGAGCCGGCCGTCTTCATCCATGCCTCGGCGGCAAGTATCGCGCAGAGCAGTTGGCCCTTATCGTCGGCCGACCCGCGACAGATGATCATGCCGTCGCGCACCGTCGGCTCGAACGGCCCCGTGTGCCAGAGCTTCAAGTCGCCCTCCGGCTGCACGTCAAAGTGCCCATACACGAGAATGGTCGGCCGTCCCGGCTTCTGCTCTCCCTCGGCCAGTACCGCCGGCCAGCCCGGCGTGTCGACGATTTCCGCCTTCA
>DATMEE010000384.1:0-6915 GCA_035557035.1 Phycisphaerae bacterium | reverse complement strand
CGTCACGCCGCCCTCGGCGACGACATCGTCCTTAGTGCGACGCTCAAGCTTCAGGAAACCGATCCCGTCGCGCTAAATAATCGCTTCCGCGAAATCTGGGACTACAAGCACTCGACCCAGCCTTCGCTGGGCGCGCCAAGTGCCGGTTGCATATTCCGAAATCCACAGGGCCACTCGGCCGGCCAGCTCATCGACCGTGCGGGCCTGAAGGGCTTCCGCATCGGCAGCGCCTTCGTCTCGGATCGACACGCAAACTTTGCGATGGCCGATCGCGGCGGCCGCGCCGCGGACGTCCGCCGCCTCATCGACACGATCATCGAGCGCGTGGCGGAACATTCCGGCGTGCGTCTGGAGCCCGAAGTAAAAATCTGGTAGGTTGGGTGTGGCACAGGCTAATAGCCTGTGCCGACCAGACGACAGTAGTGTGGCACAGGCTAATAGCCTGTGCCGATCAACGACAAGGAGGTCGCTCGTGGCGCTCACCAAACAGTTCGGGCAGCTCAAAAATCTCTTCAAAAAGCAGGCGCCGTCAAAACTCGCGATCACCGTCCTCGCCGGCGGACCCAGCGGCGAGCGCGAAGTCAGCCTCGCAAGCGGCAAGTGCGTCGCCGACGCCCTACGCCAGGCCGGCCACTCCGTCTTTCTCGAAGACATCAATCCGGAAAATCTCGGCGCCCTCGCCCGCGCGGTCGACTGCGTTTTCGTCGCCCTGCATGGAACCTTCGGCGAAGACGGCGAAGTCCAGCGCATCCTCGATAAGCGCGGCCTCGTCTACTGCGGCTCCGGCGTGGCCGCCTGCGAGCTGGCCATGGACAAGGCAGTCGCCAAGAAGCGATTCATCGACGCCGGCCTGCCCACGCCCCGCTTCGACGTCGCCACGCCCGAAACCATCCGCGAGGCAATGGCCGCCTGGACGCTCCCCCTCGTCGTGAAGCCCGTCAAAGAAGGCAGCAGCCTCTCCTGTTTCATCATCCGCGAATTCACGCAATTTCGGCCCGCCCTCGATCTCGTCATCGAAAAATACGGCGAGGCCCTGATCGAGGAATACATCCCCGGCAAAGAGATAACCGTCGGCATCCTCGGCGACGAGGCCCTGCCGCCCATCGAGATTCGCACCCGCCGCGATTTCTATGACTACGCCGCCAAATATGTCGATGAAGACACGGAGTACTTGTTCGACATCGATCTCCCCGCGAGCCTGCTGATGCAGATTCGGGAGATGAGTCTCCGCGCTCACCGAGCGCTGGGTTGCCGCGATTTTTCGCGCGTCGATTGGCGGGTGAATCCCGAAGAACAGAAGGCCCTTCTGCTCGAAATCAACGTCATCCCCGGTCTTACCTCGCACTCGCTGCTGCCCAAGGCCGCCGCGAAGGTCGGCCACGACATGCCGGCCCTCTGTCGCAGGATCGTGGAGATGGCCCTGAACCGCCGCGATACGCACTGATACGCCGGGGGGTTTTGCGCTTTGGCGAAGAAGAAGGACAAACCGGCCGGGTTTCTCTCGGAATTCAAGCTGCCGCAGTGGACCCAAGCCGCAGAATGGCTCAAGCACCCGCGCGCCGGCCGTTACATGGCCCTGGCGGGGCTGTTGGTGGTGACGGCCGTCGCGACGACGCGCGGGCTCGCCTATCTCGACGCCCACGTTCACAGCCTCCCCAAGTACGATCAATTTGTGACGGCCGTCGAATGGCAGGACCTGCCCGATCTGCTGCGCCGCCCGGAAAACCGGCACATCCTCGAATCCGTCAAAAACCGAATCGCCCTCAGCCCCACCGACAAAATCCTCGACCCCACGCTGGCCGAGCGCGTCGGCCGTTCGCTGGTCGATCCCTCCATCGGCTGGGTCAAGTCCGTCGAGCAGGTCACCGTGCGGCCCGACGGCATCGTCGCGGTGAAGTGCCGCTTCCGCGAGCCGGCCGCCTACGTGCAGCACGGCGAGGCGTGTTATCTGGTGGATGCCACCGGCTTTCGCCTCCCCGGCTGGTATAACGTCGAGGACTGCGCCACCAGCCGGCTTCTCCTCATCGCCGGCGTGGTCAAGCCGCCGCCTGAGATCGGCTATCGCTGGCACGGCGATGATCTACAGGCCGGCCTGCGCCTGGCGGAGCTGGTCGCCGGCCGCACCTTCCGCGACCAGGTCGATCGCATCATCGTCACCAACTACGAAGGCCGCGTGGACCGCAAGCGCCCGCAGATCGAGATCGCAACGAACCGCGCCGGCTCGCGCATCTGGTGGGGCCAGCCGCCCAAACTCGAAGACGGCACCGAAACCACGGTGGACCAGAAGCTGGCCCTGCTCGTCTGGCTCTACCACGAGCACGGCCGAATCGACCTGAACCGCGCCTACGTCGACATCCGCACCCACCCCAATTCGGTCTCAATCGCCAAGGCGCACAACCCCACATAGGCTCGGTCCTCGTCTTTATGGATGCGGTCAAACCTAGTCGCCGGCAATTTGGTGACGGTTCCCGCATTCTGGGTGCACACCGCTGGCCGCACAGTTACGTTGGGATACCAACCCCTGCGCCGTTTCTGCCGCGTGGGTAGAGGCAAGCTCGGCTCGGTCCCTCGCTGCACTGCGCCCGCCCCTGCGCGCGAGAGAGAGACCATCAAGCAATAACGCTCATAGCAGGGGACAGAAATGGGGGGGGAAGTCACTCGGGCACAAAGGCCGGAGGCCCTTCCGGTGCCCAAATAATCCAATTCACATAGGCATTGATTGGCCTAGTCTCCGAGCCGCCGGAATTGGCGATAGAAATTCCGGTTGTGGTCGGTTCTGCCCGAATCGTCAAAACGCCGCCCAAACCAAACTTATCAGCACCCCCACCTGAGTATCTATTGTCTTTATTGAACCCGAGCCCCTCATGTCCCTGAAATCCCTTCGTAAGCTCGTGATGATGCGGGTTCTCAGTAAGCGGGTGATTGTGCACTTTTGTCTCTTGTTCCTGGAGACTGCCCACACTATTCCCGACGTTACCACCAGGATTAATACTGGATCTACTCTCAGCGTCTGGATCACGGAGTGTCGAACCGGAAACGCCTCGCACGAAGACGCCTCTCAGATCGGGCAGATTAAAGAATCCCTGTACTCGATTACCCCCCCACGCAGTTCCGAGAACTGCGAAAAGTCGAGGGTGGTGACGTATCTCAAGTGGTCGACCATCGCATAATATCCAGCCAACTGGAACTATGCGGGCGTCGCCAGCGAATGGCAAAACTATGCCGAGTGGAACACCGGTAGCCATTTCGGGTAGGTCTGCCATCTTGTCTCCCTTCGGATTGCGGATCAAATATGTGCGCGTTGAAGTTGCGCCCGATTTCCAACATGCTTGTAGAATAATAGAATAGCGTCACGAGTGCAACACTTATCGCATCGAAAGCCGCGAACACCTAATGTGTCGCGCGGTCCTCGCGTAACAGAGGGCATTTGAATAAGTTACGTCTGGACTTTCAGACATTTCACAGGCGGGCGCCCAGCGTACTCACACCGGCGTTTGATTACGGAATTTCGCAGCACTCGACTTCCGCGAAGCCATGCCGCGACGAAGTCACCATATCTCTGACGCTTGCCTACGCACTCGCCTTCAGCGGCATCAACCGAAATACCCTTCCAATCCGCGCAGCAGCCGCCAGATCGCCGCAGCGCCGCCTTCGCCTCATCGAGACGCTTAACATCCGCCAACGAGGGATACGGCCGCCAACCCTCCGGCGAATCGCTTAACTCCACTTCGATCTCGGCGACGTACTCGCCCTCACGAATCAACTGCCTCGTTCGCCTGCTCACGATACGCCGTCATCGTACCGCGTATGGCCGTCGGGCAACAATTGTCGGCTGAGAATTCCTACGCCAACGGCGTTTCGCCCTCCAGCCCAGGGTTGTCGCAGAATGCGACTACCCTGGGTTCCTGACGCCATCGGCACTTCTACCCCAACCGGGGTTGCGCCTGATCGGTTGGCGTCAGCGTCCAAACCAATACCTACCGCTCATCCGCTCATGAAAATCAAATTCGTGCTCCCGAAAGTCTCAGGGCGCAACCCCCTTGGGGTTGAGGCCCGTGCCAAATTTTCTTCCGGGGTAGCCGCTGCGCGACAACCCCGGGCTGGACGAAACGCCGTTGGCGTAAGGGAACCGTCTCAAAGGGCGACAGCCGGCCAACCAGGGTTGTCGCAGGATGCGACTAACTGGGTTCATGACACGAAAAGCACCTACGCCAACGGCGTTTCGTCCTCCAGCCCAGGGTTGTCGCAGGATGCGACTACCCTGGGTTCATAACGCGAAAGGCACCTCTACCCCAAGGGGGTTGCGCCCCAGTTCCAGGTTGAATCGATCTCTCGCAGCGGCTCCTAATCCCACACACACCGCTCATCAAATTCAATCTGATGCTTGCGAAAAAATGTGCGCAGCTCGTCCTCGAACGACATCTTCCGGTGATGCTGCGCCTGCGAATCGATGTACTCGATCACCTGCTCCAAATTCGATTGACTGACGGAGAAACTCGCGTAGCCGGCCTGCCATTGGAAATCGGCGAACGTCTCGCCCTGCTCCTTGAGCCATAGGGTTGACACGCGCTTCAATTCCTTCACCCACTCCGCCTGCGTGATCGTGCGGCCGAAGCGGGCAAGGACGTGGACAGGGTCTTCGAGCCACCGACACGAATCGGCGGGCATTCGAGTTTTCCGCTGATTGCGCCGAGATAAGCGTGAGGGATTCGCGCGTCGGTTTGTCGCGCAGGAATGGGCGACGCTCCTTAAGTCGAGATGACCAGATGGAGGTAGACCGCGGAGAGAGATCCCTGCACGATCTGAATCACTTTCTCTTTGATGGTCATATCCGAATATTATCCGCCGTTTTGAACATTCTCCACCTGAGCCTGATAGGTCGTCGAGAAGTCGGCACCGCACGCCGAAGCTCACAGCGCCGCCCCTGTTTATGGCGCGCGACCAGACTCCGATGCGCCGAGCCAGCCTGATCTACGAGTGTACGAACCCCAACATCACCTTACCCTTCAGTCTGTTCAGAAAATCTCAACCATTTTCAGGGGGGTGGGCATTATCAAAAAGCGCCTGAAAAACTTGAAAACCGGAGGTCTCCGGCACGGATCGGAAGTTGGTTGGACGCGGACTTGTCCGCAGGAAAAGGGGGCCGGGCATTTCCGATTAATAATCAGGGAGGTATACTAGGCAGGACCGGCCCCTCGTCGGCGCCGGTTGAATTTGCAAAGATCGCGGCCCATGTTCGCTGAAATCGATTACACCAACTGGATCGAGCGGTTCCGCCAGGTACTCGATTACTACGTGCCGCCGCTGGACAGCACGCCGGCCGTCAACGTCGGCGGATTGCTCGCGGTGGTCGTGGGGCTGGTGCTGGTCTTTCGCGGGGGGAAATTCGAGCGCATCGTCGTGACCGCGTTCGGGCTGCTCGTCGGCGGCTGGCTCGGCTATCGGATTGCCAGCTATCTGAATCTGCCCGAGCCGTTCACCGTTGCGGTTGCCGGCCTGGCCCTCGCGGGCCTGGCCTTCAAAACCTATCGCATGTGGCTTGCGGCCGGATCGGTTTTCGTTTTGTTCGGAATCGCGATCGCGTTTCAACTCGGCCGCGGGGATCTTCAACGATACCTTCCGACGTCGGAGCAGTTCACCAACCCGATTCAGAACAGCCGAATCTCCCTCCCGTCGCCGGAGCAGCAGTTGCGCAACAGCCGCAACGACTGGCGCGACCAGGTTCGCCTGATCGGCGAGCGCATCGGCGACGAGCTGAAGCGATTCGGCCTGGCCGGATGGGTCCTGCCCCTGGCGGCCGCCGTCATCGGCGCCGCGCTGGCCTACTGGGCGCTGCGCGCCTTCGCCATCGTGTGGCTCGGGTTTATCGGAGCCCATCTCGCGGTTATCGGGGGCGCGACGATTCTCTCGGCCAACTGGCACGAGGTCCGCAACGCCATGTTCGCCAATCCACAGGCGCCAGCCGCCATCGCCGTGGCACTCTGGCTTCTCGGACTCGTTATTCAGGCCAAGGACGCCCGTTTTCCCAAGAAACCCTCCGCTCCCGCGGAAAAAGAGCCGGCCAAATCGTAGTATTGTCATGCACGATTCGCGCGAGGCGCGGAAGGTGCAGCCTCGTTCGCGCTTCCCCCAGCGGGATGGATGCGAACGGTTCAGTCTTTGGCGGGGACGGACCGGCCTTGTCCGGGTTCGACTTCAGCCGCCATTGGGAGGGGATTGCACGATGCAGACGTTGACCAGCCAGCTTTCGATGTTCGATTCCGGCGCGGCCGTACTATTCATCATCGTGGGGCTGGTATACGGCCTCCTCGGGTGGCGCGTCGTGCGAGCACTGGTGATGCTGGATGCCCTCGCGTTGGCAGCGGTGTGCGTCTACTGGACGTCGAAGATCGAGGTGTTCCCGCAGACGGCGATTCCCGCGCTTCCCGCGGGAATACTCATCGCGGCGGCCCTGCCGGTCCTGGCCTGGTTCATGCCGGAGAAGGCGAAGATTGCAATGGCCGGGTTCGCAGGCTTCGTATCCGTGCAACTGCTCATCATGGGCTTCGACCTGCCGCTGGTAGCCGTCCTCGTCCTCGGCATCGTCGGCGCGGCTCTCGTCATGGCGATGGCGCTCAGCACCGGACGCCAGGCCACCGTCATCGTCACGGGCATGCACGGCGGCTGGCTCTGCGTCGCCGCCCTCGCGATCCTCGCCGCCAACAACGGAAACGTCATCGGTCCGATGCTGAAGTCCTTCGCCGCCAGCTTTTCACTGATCACGCCGATCGCGGTGATCGTCTTTTCGGCAATTCTCATCTTCCTGCAATGGTCGGACATGCAGGGCCACACGTCCGAGAGTGAATGATCCTTGGGGCGCGTTGACGATCCACGATGCGGCCGTAGCGTACAAGAGCTATGGCCACGATCGGACAC
>DATMEE010000383.1:0-5597 GCA_035557035.1 Phycisphaerae bacterium | reverse complement strand
AGCGGCCGCCAGGATCGTGAGGGGAAGTTGCCAACGCAAGAAGCCCCGGTGAATGAGAAGCAGGCCGACGACCACCAGTGCGATCGTGCAGGTCTCTCCGTTGCCGCCGGGCACCACGCCAAAAACCGTGTCCCGCCAGGGCGGCAGATGGTCGCGGATCAGCGGCGTGAACAGTAAATCGCCGTCGGGCGCGATTCGGCTCTGGGCAAATTGCCGCAACAATTGAACCGGCCGGTGAATTTCGTAGGCGTCGTGCGTGGTCGCTTCCTGCGATTCGAGCCACCCGTGATAGTCCGCCACGCGCTCCGCATCGTTCAGATCGCCGACCAGCACGCGACCGGGAGTCAGAACCGGGGAATACAACAGGTTGCCGCTCAGCGAGAGATAGCCGGAAAAGACAAATTGCGTGACGACGCGCCCCACGAGCGCCGGATGTAGGACTCCCTGAAATACGCCCTGGCCAATGACCACGGCGATGACCGATCCAAACAGGGCGACGGACCACGGCGTCGTCGCCGGGAGAGTGAGAGAGAGCAGCAGTCCGGTGAGCGCGGCGCGCTGCCACCGCGATGACAATCGGTCGCGGGCAAGCAGTGCCATGAGGGCGTCGGTCGCGATGGCGGACGCCACCGCGGCGCCGATCACGACGAGCGCCGAGACCCCGAAAATGACAGCGCTGCACAAGGCGACGAGGCCGGCGGCGCTCAACCATGCATGAAGGATGTGGCGATGAGTATGTCCGGCAAGACGATACGGGGCCGCGGCATTGAGGGGCTGGGGCGGCGCGATGACGCAGAGATCATTCATGCAACCCGTTCAACTGTGGCTTCGCCGGCGTGTTCGAAGCGGGTCCTGGTCCGGCGAATGGTTTGCGCGAGCGGAAGCTGCGACGGGCAGATGTGCGTGCAGAGGCCGCAGTCGATGCACGCCTTGAGGTGGGCGAGATCGAGCGGCGAGCAGGTCGTGCGCGCTTCGAGATGGAGCAGGTCGGGTGGAACAATCCCGACGGGACAGTCTTCAACGCACCAGCCGCAGCGGATGCAGCGCGTGGGTTCGGCGTTCTGCCTTGCGGAGAAGAGGAGAAGACCGGTCATGCCGGACGTGACGACGGCGTGCGTGGTGTCAATGGATTGACCCGTCAGGGGGCCGCCCCAGATCGCCTGGGCCAAACCCTGCACTCCCACGCGAGCCATGAGGCGCGGCAGCGGGGTGCCGATTGCGACCCTGTAAACGCCCGGCCGCTCGACCGCGTCGCCGGAAACGGTGACGAGCACGTGAACCGGCGGCCGATCCTCAAGCAATGCGTCGGCGGCGGCGCGAATTGCGCCAAGCGGCAACACCACGACGCCTTGGTCGAGCGGAGCGCCGCCGGGCGCGATTTCCCGCTCCAGCAGCGACTTGACCAGCAGCACCGGATGACACTGGGGATACACGTCGGGCAGCGGGATCACTTCGATGAAGCGGCCGGCGGCCTCGGCGGTCAGCCGCTTGAGCACCCGCTGATGTCGGAACGGCACGGCGAGAATGGCGCGGACGACCCCCAGGCCATCGGCAAGCTCGCAGATGGTGTCGATGATGCGCCCCGGCTCCTCGACGATGGTGCGAAGGTCGGCCGCGAGATGCGGCTCGGTTTCCATCGCATTGACGATCAGCTCGGTCGCGCCGCGGGCCACGGCTTCGCGGATCAGCGCGTGAAGCGGCCTGCGCGGTGCGTTGCACATCACGCCATGCCGCTGAAGTTGAAACACGAATGACTCATCTTCCCAGCTCGAAGAGCGGGCGATTTCATCGGCGCTGCCGTCCGGGTCGATGATCGCGGATTCGAGCAGGCCGTCGTCGGGGGACCAGGCATGGGCGAACGTTGCGACCGTTCCCGCAATCGGCGCATGCGTCGCCAGCGAGTCCTCCTTCGCCGGAGTCGCAAGCGGCTGGCCGCGAACGACGCGCTCGCCCAACGCGACGTTCGGTCGCGTGGGAAAATCGCGACCGTGGCTGAGGGGTACGTTCAGCGGACCGTCCACCGACAGCGTTTCGATCGGCTGTCGCGCGATGAGCGCCTTGTGATCTGGCAGGAACAGCCCGCCGTCGAAGGCCTGACGCGGACCGAGCAGGTTGGCGAGAAATGACATCGAGTTGTTCTATTCCTCTGCCGAATCGGCGGCATTCTTAGGTGCGTTCCAGCGTCCAGGCGCCAGGCCCATTCGAGATTCGCCACGAACGAACTCAAGAATGCGCGCTCCCACTTTACCCTGAGCCACCGCGGCGTATTCTTCTATTTTTCTGCTCATCGGACGCCTCTCGCGGAACAGCATCTTGTAGGCCTTGCGGGCCTCATTCACGTCTTCTCGCGAAAAAAGTCCCGATCGCTTCAGACCCAGGCCGTTATAGCTCACCACCACGCAGTCGTCCCAGGCTTTCATAAAAGGCGCCACGTCTTTGATTACGACAATCCCGGGGCCGACAATTGTGAACTCGCCGATTCGGACGAACTGGTGGACCTGTGAGCCGGCGATGATGACATTGTCGCCGAGACTCACGTGGCCGCCCAGCGCCGAGTTGTTGATCAGCCTGACGTTGTTCCCCACGTCGCAGTTGTGGCCGACGTGCGCGCCGGCGAGAAGGAAGCAATCCTCTCCGACGAGCGTCCACGAGTCGGGTTGCGTGCCGCGATGGATGGAGACGCCCTCCCGAATAATTGTGCCCGCGCCGATGCGGCAGAACGAGCGGTGGCCCTCAAAGTGAAAGTCCTGCGGCAGGTGGCCGACGACCGCGTGGGGATGAATCTCGCAGCGTTCGCCGATCTCGGTCCATCCGGCGAGATAGGCGAAGGGATACACTTTGACGTGCGCGGCGAGCTTTACCGGGCCATCGACGATGACATAGGGACCAATTTCGGCGCTCGGATGAATCTCCGCCAGTTTATCAACGATGGCCGTGGGATGGATGGGCATTCGCGGTCTCGACGGTCTGACTGTACAGGTCCACGCAAAGACTGGCTATTCTAGGGGAGGCCGCTCTATCGGCAATCTGAAGCCGAGTGGTGCTCAGATGGAGATCGGGGATGGACTTTGATCCCAGAACGGCCGAGACGGGGAAACGGGAGAGTCTGATGGGCGAATAGTTCGCGGGGCTACTGAGGGTTGGAGTCCTCCGCAACCGCGGTCGATTCGCTGGTGGCGACGGCCGCCACAACCCGTGAATTCGCGGAGCCGGCGGAATCATTGGAGCGCGGCTCCCATGCGACGTAGGCAAAGACACCGCCGGCCAGGAGGGCCAGACTATAACGGGCGGCGCTTCGTAGCCTTCTCAACGACGTCGCGGTTTCTTGACGATCCATGCAAAAACTCCCAGGTCTCTGGCATTGCGGAACGGGGTACTCAAGAAATGATCGGCGGAGCGATTGAAAAGAGGCGAATGGGTGCATCCGAAGGGATCGCGGATTCCGCAAAAACTGCCGATTTGGCCGGCTTGCGACGGACGGGCTTACTTCGGGTTGATCGGTTGAGCGCCCTCCGCGAGGAGGCGCGGCGCTGATTCGGTTGATTCGATCCGCATCTCGAGAATTCCCTCGCAATTGACCAGCTCTTCGAGAAAGGCGCGATGCTCTAGGTGGGCATTGCAGTAATCAAGGTGCACGACGTGCCGATCCGCGGCATCCCGGTGAATCGACGTGGTCAGATCCATCGAAAATCCATCGAGAATGGACTTCACTCGAATCAACGTGCGATCGTCGGGGCCGTCCAGGACGATGCGCAACCTGCCCATTCTGCACGCCCCCATGACGACGCGGTCGATCGCCTTGGAAGCGCTCAGAACCATCAGAATAAGAAGCGTGAGGGCCAAGCCTGGGGCGACATAGCCTCCACCCAGCATGACGCCCACGGCCGCCGTGGCCCAGATGCCTGCCGCAGTGGTGACACCCAGCACGATACCGCCTTCGCGTAGAATGGCCCCCGCCCCCAGAAAGCCGATGCCCGTCACGATCTGCGCGGCGATGCGCGAGGGATCGCCGTTGTTCGGGCCGACCAGCAGCAGAGACGTCTGGGTGAAGATGGCCGACCCGAGGCAAAGCAGGACGTGCGTGCGCAGGCCGGTCGGTTTGCGGGCGCGCTGGCGTTCGAAACCGATGAGTGCGCCGGCCAGCACCGCGGCGGCGCAGCAGATCGCGCCGGCCCAGCCGCCATGCATCGCCTGATGAATGTCGCCAAGATATGGCCAGATCGAGTCGGGCATGGGCACACCTCTGAAGGGCATCATATTCCCCTGCACGCCACGTGTCTCAAAATGAAAGCCGGGAATGGAATGAAGCTGCGCCGCGGCGGGTCTTGCGATGAATCGGCAGGGCCTATCTAATGCCGGGTTTCGACTTGAAATCCGCACTTTTTGCAAAGCTTGAAGGAGTGGTTCGTTGGACATCGCGAAGCTGGAGAAGAAGATTCTCGACAAAAAGGCCCTGATCGGCGTCATGGGCATGGGCTATGTAGGCCTGCCGCTGGCGCGCACCTTCGGCAAGGCCGGCTACAGCATCCTGGCCTTCGACGTCGACCCACAAAAGATCAAGATGCTCAACGCGGGCAAGAGCTACATCAAGCACATTCCCGATTCCCAAATACAGACGCTCATCGATTCAAAGCGGTTCCGAGCGACCTCGGACATGGCCGAGCTGGGCAAGCCCGACGTGATCGTCATCTGCGTTCCCACGCCGCTGTCGAAGACGCGCGACCCGGACATGAGCTATGTCGAGTCGACGGCGCATGCCATCGCAAAGACACTGCGGAAGGGGCAGCTCATCACGCTTGAATCCACGACCTATCCCGGCACCACGCGTGATCTGGTGCGGCCCATCCTGGAAAAAGGCAGCAGCCTGCGTGCGGGAAAGGACTTTTTCCTGGCGTACAGCCCCGAGCGAGAAGATCCCGGACGAAAAGACTATACGACGGAGACCATCCCGAAGGTCGTCGGCGGCATCGACCGCAACAGTCTTCGCCTGGCGATGGCGCTCTATTCGAATTCGATCGCCAAGGCCGTGCCAGTGTCGAACTGCGAGGCGGCCGAGGCGGCGAAGATTCTGGAGAACGTCTATCGCTGCGTGAACATCGCGATGGTGAACGAGCTGAAGGTGCTCTTCGACAAGATGGGCATCGACGTCTGGGAGGTGATCGACGCGGCCAAGACCAAGCCGTTCGGCTTTTCCGCGTTTTATCCGGGACCGGGTCTGGGCGGCCACTGCATTCCCATCGACCCGTTCTATCTGACGTGGAAAGCGCGGCAGTATGGCGAGTCGACGCGTTTCATCGAGCTGGCGGGCGAGATCAACACCCACATGCCCGATTACGTCATCAACCGGCTGACCGCCGCGATGAACGACCGCAAGAAGCCACTGCGCGGCTCGCGCATTCTGGTGCTCGGCCTGGCCTATAAGAAGGACGTGGACGATATCCGCGAGAGCCCAAGCATCGAACTGATTCACCTCCTGCAGGCCCGCGGGGCGAAGGTCGATTACAACGACCCGTTCGTGCCGCGCACCCACAAGGGCCGCGAGCACGATCTGCGGATGACCTCGGTGGTGCTGACGCCGGCGAATTTGAAGAAGTACG
>DATMEE010000382.1:0-8090 GCA_035557035.1 Phycisphaerae bacterium | reverse complement strand
CTCGAACCCCCTCAAACGGAAGAGCCCCTCGCCTAGAACGCCCAGCTTGGTTGGAGCGAGCAGCCGGCGCGAAGGCGGCTGGTTAGACTCCCCCGCCAGCGGAAGTTCCGCGTAGACTTCCGCCAGCATTCGCAGAATCTTCTTTTGATCGCATTCGGCCATGCCGCCGATGAGATACGCGGCCTTTTTCTGGTTGTCTGTAAGCGTGTCCTCCGGCCCCGGTTCGTCGTCGGGCGCTACGTCGCCAGCGCCGACGAGTCTGAAAAACTCCTGGACCATTTTTCTGCATCGGATCGTGTGTTCGGGCATCGAGCGCATGAGCAATACGACGGATCGCTCTTCGCTGGATAGGTCTGATTTTTGAAAGGCCGTTGACATTTTTATGCCTTGCGTGCGTCACCGCCGCGCGGGTCTTAGTCCTCGCCGCGAAGCATCTTGCCGAAGAACGGCTTTTCATCCGCCTCCGCCAGCGCCCGTTCAAACGGCCCACGCTCATTGAGTGCGACGCTCAGCGCCGCGCCCTTCGAGTAGGTTTCTTCGAGCATCGATTTGAGCGAAATATTGAGAGCGTTCGCGATGTCGCGCGCTGTTCCCACGCTCACCGGAATCTCGCGCATTGCCCTCGACAGTGTCGCGGCGGACATGCCGGCCTTTTGGGCGAGTTCACCCTGATACCAGCCGCGCCGAAGCATGGCATCCTCGACCACCATTCGCTTGATCGTGACCGTTGCGAACATCGCCATCGCTAAAACTCCCCGCGTCGATTTGCGAGATCGTATCTCTAGGAAAGGCGCTTGATCTCGTTTACGCGATACCTTAGTATCACTATGACACAACAAAAGCTCTCTGTCAAGTGCTTTTATTGTACTCCAGGTTATCGCGGAAAATCTCAGGGAGGCTTACCATGTGAAGTCATGACGATTGGAGAAAAAATCGCAACTTTGTGCCGCGAGCGCCATTGGGAGTTGAAGTATCTTGCGGAAAAAGTCGGCATCCCCTACACGACGCTTCTCAGCTACGTGAATCGTCGACAGAGAATGCCGCCGCTTGATAGCGCGTTCCTGATTGCAAAGGCGCTCGGGGTTTCACTTGACTGGCTCGGCGATCCGGCCGCGGAGCTTCCAGCGAGCCAACTTCCGAGTCAGCGGGACATCAGGGAGTACGACCCGGCCGTCTTGGTTGACGAGATCATCCGGCGAAAAAGAGCATTTCGCAACGCGCTGCTCGACTTATATGATCGCTCAGCGGCCGTCAGGGACTTCGTTCGTGATGCCCTTAAACAACCGGATTCGATGGACGCGATCAGTTTTTCAGGAGAATTTTCCGAAAAATTTGATTTTTTCTTAGAGTCTACATCACTATATGGGCCTCAGATTGAAGCGTGGGCCGGATTGGAAGGCCGACTGGAGGCCACGGAGCTGACACACCCAACCGGTTTGGACGCGAACAAACTGAATGAGATCACCAAAGTCTGCGAGCTATTATCTGAGGCGCATACCGATCCGAACGCGAGAGCGCGAGCACTGCGAGATTTGGTAGACTTCTGGAAGGGAATCCCGTGGGCGAGCATCATCAAAAATCGGCTGAGCGACGACGGATCGAACCCGGCCGAAACAAAGGAGCGACCTGCTCAGGCAGTTCCCCTAAAAGACCTGAGCGCGTCTCAGTTAGGCGAGGTGATGGAAGCGGCGCGGAAAGAAATCAAGGACGCGGCGCGGCAAGAAATCAGGCCGAAAGAGGGAAAGCGACCCAGCACAGGCAAGCAGCGCCGCCGGACCGTTCACAAATGAGAGTGTTACCACTGTCGAGCCGCCGGAATCCCCGAGGGCAATCAGCCCGGCTAAATCCTATTGAATTCCGAAAAAGGCATGTCCGGGGCATGTCCGATGTCCGGCTCGCTAATTTGGCCAGAGAATTCATAAACCCTTGTAAATACTACACTTCATCAAACAATTCCGAAGCGCCGATTTTTTCTCGGATCGATGAAAACGATCGATTTCGACCCCGCTGGCCAAATTCAATGTCTGGTTTCCAGTGCCGGGCTGTTCTTTTCGGAAATCGCGTAAAACGCCAAGTTTTCTAGACTTACGACGATTTCAGGATCGAAAAAACCGCCTTTTTTTATACTATTCGTTTTGGCCAGATTACCCTGCGCCGCTCACAGGGACTGGGGCATCCGAGGAGCGACGGGCCGACGGGGTGAGTTGGGTTCTGATCCGCACATGGTATTGAAAGGCTTGCGCGGCGCTCCGCCCCCGTCTAATCATCGTGAACCCACCCAAACTGGCCGGGCCACACAGCCTTCGCTTTTCGGGACACACGACGCCGCGCTACGCAAACCCTCCGGCGGGTTGGGTTCTGATCCGCACATTCAACTACAAATCTTGCTACGCGCTCCGCGAGCAGCTACGAGATAAAGCGAGCCCTCCTCCGTTCAAATCAGGTGACCCCGGATGGGCTACCGGTGGCGTTTCCGCATTCTGGACACCGGGGAGAATCCGAACCCCTCAAATCGTATCCACAGGTGAGGCAGATTCTTTTTCCGCTCTTGACCAGCTCAATCCGCAACCGCTGCTGAACACGCCGGCGCACTACCCAGGTTCCCAGGAGCGGCCCCAGCGCGGCGGCGGACATTCCGATTATCCACTGGCCGGCCTCGCCCATGGCGGGGAATTGCGCGGCGGCGACCTTCTTCGCGAGAATGGTGATCAGCACCACGGCGGGCACGAGGAGCCAATATAGCAGACAGGTCTTTTGAGATGCCCACGTCGCTCGGCGCAAAGCACTCCGCTGTTCCGCTCTCGTCTCGAACCACTCTAATTCAGGAAGTCGAAGTAATTTCCAAATTGCCATGGCCATCGTCTTCAACCACCGGAATTACTGTTACTGGAATTATTATCAGAATTGGAACCGGCTGGGCCTGCAGGCGACGAAGTATTGTCGTTCCCATTATTAGGACCGTTATTGGCATTATTTCCGGTGATTTCGGGACCCTCAGCTAATCTTGCTATGGCCGCGGAGACTGCATCATTCGCATCCACTGCAACGCCAATGATCCATTCTTCATCTCCGTCTTCATAACCGCCGGTGATTGCGCCTCCAAGTCCCCATATTACGCCCCCCACGACGCCGCCTCCCTTTATCGCGCCGCAGCCAGCACCCGTTAACGCGCCTACAATAGCCCCCTTGAACGAGAACAGTCCCGTGGGATCAATTCTAAGAGTCGGCCTATTCTTAGCGTATAGATACGTATTTACTCCGCCTCTTAGTCCAATCGGGTCTCTCTGCACAAACCGCCCGAGTTCCGGTGCATAGTATCTTTCGCCGACGTGTAGCCAGCCAAGTTCTTCGAGAGGGTCGCCCGAGCGGGGTTCTTCATAGCCCCAGGCGCCGGCGTAGCCGTAGCGCGGGTGGTCGAAGCTCTGCACGTTCACTGTGCTGATCGATTCACCAAAGGCGGTGGAGATTTTGCGGTGGAGGACGGCCGGCGTGCCGGCGGAGTCGCAGATTCGGCGGGTGGTGCCGATCTGGTCGGCGCCGAAGTAATTAGGCGCGTTCGTGGTTCCATCGTCGTAGCCGGCGCCCGCCAAGTGGGCGTCGCCGTTGGTGATCGCGCTCGTCGTGGGATTCACTGAGTAGTCGCGATGGATTGAATCGCCAGAGTAATCCCGCCATTGACCGGGGTTGGTCACCACGAAGTTGTTGTTGGGATCGCGCTCGCGGACCAGATAGCGCTGGCGGCCGCCGTCGTAGCGGTATTCGGCGGCGCTGATGTAGTAAATGTTTGACAGCGCCAGCGTCTGCTCGTCATAGTCGTCGGCCTGGCCGAAGACGGTCATCCACAATCGGCCGCCGGTGTCGTAGTAGAACCAGAATACTTCCAAAAGCAAAGCATTGCGGCGCACGAGTCTGGCGAGGTTGCCGTCGGAGCCATACACGTACCAGCGCTGTTCGGCAATGAGCCCGAGGGACACGAACTCGGTCTCCTGATAGAGCAGGCGATTGTTGTGCTGGTCGCCGTCCGTCGTGCTGGTGATATCATATTCATACGTCGTCGTGTGGCCGGCCAGATGGTCCACCTTGGTGAGGCGGTTCCCGCCCCTATCGTAAGTGTACTCCATGTCGTATTCGACGGGCGGGACGCCAGTCGCACCGGAATCGTCGCGGGTCTCGCGCGTGAGCCGATTTCGATTGTCATACTGGAACGAAACCGTCGCGGTGATCGTCTCGCCAACTACCGTGGCCGTGTCCGTCTCGGTGATCTCCTCGATCAGGCCGTCGCGCGTCCAGGCGAACACCTGCTGCAGCATGGTCCGGCCGTTCAAGTGCTTGTTGGTGATTCGGGTCAGGCGGTTGGCATCGTCATACGCCCGCTCGACCCAGTTGCCGTTGCCCTGGTCGATCCGCGTCACCCGACCGGCATTGTCATAGGTGTATTCAGCCTCAATCGTCCGGCTGCCCACGGTGCGAACGACGGAGTCGGCGCGGGCCGCGTCATCCAGTTGCACTTCGACCACGTCGCCGTCCGGTCCAGTGACGGTGTAGGTACCGTTCAGGTCGTCGTAGTCGTACTCGAACACGCGCGGCGCGATGGTCGTGCCAATGGTGTAGCCCGGCACTTCGGTCGGCTCCTCGGTGACCAGCGACTGCTGCAACGGGCGATCCAGGTCGTCGTACAGATAATCGAAGTTCCGATCGCTCGATGCATGGGCCCCGCTGGCCAGTGGGTCTTCCACGCAGCGATCCATACCCAGAAGCTGGCCGGTCGGCGACAGGTCATACTGAGCGCAGCCGGCCGAGAGCGTGCGGCTGATCGCTGGATTCTGAGTGATGTCGCAGAAGGGCGGTTCGACCAGCAATACCAGTGCATCGCAATCGGAGCCGGTCGCTGAACCGTTCGCGTTGAGTGTCGTGGTGCCGGATCGCCAGGGCGTCGAATCGCAGTTGGGCATGAACCGTTGAAGCATGGTGTTATTCACCCGCACGCCGCCCTCATTCATTTTCACCGCCGAACTGAGCGTGGGCCAGAAATCGTTCGCGTAAGGGGTCGAGGACGAGGGGTTCTCGATCTCCTCGTGCTGCTGGCCCCATGTATCATAGGTGAAGCGGGTGACGACGCCGTTGGGATCGGTCACATCTTTGAGTTCGCCGTTCCAGTCGGCGGGATCGATGCCGCTGCCGGTGGCGTCATTGTCGTGATAGTAGGTGATATAAGTGGTCGACATGCTGCCGCCGTTTTGGGGGATTGGTTCGATGATCTCCGTCGGGCTGGTCGGGTGCAGCGAATCGGTGTAGTTGATCTCGACCTGCTTGGCGGTGTTGACCGTGTTGGCCGTCGCGCCGGGCGGCGTGACGCTCTCGAGATTGTTGAGCGAGTCGTAGGCGAAGTCGGTGCGGTTGCTGAGCGGGTCGGTGGCTTTGGTCAAGTTTCCGACGCCGTCATATTCATAGGTCCATGTCTTGCTTAGCGGATTCGTGACGGTCTTCACTTCGTGGATGAGTTGGGCCGGCGTGGCGGCGTATTCCAGCGTCGTTGTGTGGCCCAAAGGGTTCGCCACGGTCTTGAGATTCTGATTGGTACTATTGAAGACCCATGTCCAGACGTTGCCGCACACGTCGACATGCTGCGACTCGTATTCATTGGAATTGTCGCCGAGGTAATAGTGCCAATAAGTCTCGGGCAACGTGGGCGCCACGAGGCGATAGAGGTGGCCGGGCACTTCGTCGTACCAGAGATGGTAGGTGTGCTGGTTCTGGTCGGAGAGCGTCGTGATTACTTATGCAGTTCGGCCGCACTGCCCCAATCGTGGCATAAAGTGAGACAGGCAAGCGGCTTCCGGCACACTTTTTTCGCCGTCTCGCTCCTCGAAAAAGCGCTGAGCACGACTGTCCATAACCGCGCGATTAGGCGCGGCGGTAAGAAATGAAAAATCTCCGGGAGCGCTTCAGACGGTTTCAAGCAGTTTCAACCCGCGAGAAAAAAATCGAGCTTGAAATTGAAGTGGTTCCCGACGGAAGAAAAGAATCTTCGCTTTTTTTCGGCCCGCCACCGCCCTCTGCTTCCATTGCTAACTCGTCCGCTCGAGCAGCTCCGGCAGATGATCGCGAATAATGGGAATCAGCGCGAAGTTGATGGCGTTGAAGGCTGCGTGGACCAGGACGGCGGGCCAGAGCGAGCGCGAGAGCAGCACCAGCCCGCAGAACACCACGCTGAGCATCGCCGTCTGATAGATCGAAACGGCGCCCTGGTAGCCGTGAACCAGGCCGAAAATGATCGAGCACGCGATCACGCCAAGAAAACGGCTTCGCAGAATCACGCAAAGGCGCGGCAGCGCGAAGCCGCGAAAGAGCAGTTCCTCGTGAAACCCGGTGAAGCCGGCAAACAAAACGAACGTCATGATGCTCGGGTCGGGCACCAGGGCAAAGAAGCCCTCGCGTTGCTGAACGATGTCATCCATGGATGATCCGGTGGTCCATACATACAGCGTGGCGCCTGCCATCGCCGCGAGGAAGCAGGCCGGTATGCCCAGAACGAGTGCGCCGATCACCATCCGCACGTTCGGCCGGGAGAGGCCGAGGGATGATGCCCGCAAATGGCGGCCCCAGACGAACAATCCGACGGCGACAATCGTGAAGACTCCGAACATGGTGTTCAAAAGAAAGATGCCCGATTCGGGATAACGCTCGATGAGGCGACGGACGGCTCCCCCGAGCAGAATCTCCGCGCCGATCATGAGGCCGAACACGCCGAGCAGATCGAGCAGCGCCTCGCGCCATCCGAGATTCAGCGACGGGTATTGCGAAAGATTCGCCGGCCGGGCGATCGGCGCGTATTCGATGCCGTCAATACCGGGCTGGCCCACCGGCGCGGGCGGCGGCCGCGCCGACGCATCGTCCGGCCAGGCAGACTTGGACTCGTCGTACATGATTCCGGCCTCTCTGAACGAATGTTACGCCAGCCACGCCTCCGGCTCCGTTGCGTGCAGCTTCATCTGCCGCTCGACCATGTCGCGATAGCGCTCGTCCTGTGCCATGAGTTCGACATGCGTGCCCATCTCCACGATTTGCCCGCTTTCGATCACGACGATCAGGTCCGCATTCTTCACGGTGGAGAGCCGGTGTGCAATGACGAATGTCGTGCGGTCCGCAACCAGGTCGGCCATACCGGCCTGAATCAGCTCCTCGCTCTCCGTGTCGAGATTGCTGGTGGCCTCGTCGAGAATCAGGATTTGCGGATCAGCCAGAAACGCGCGGGCGATGCTCACGCGCTGGGCCTGCCCGCCGGACAGCTTGACGCCGCGCTCGCCGACGATGGTGTCATATCCCTCCGGCAGAAGCATGATAAAGTTGTGCGCGTTCGCGCGCCGCGCTGCGTCAAGAATCTGCTCCTGGGTCACGTCGTGGCGACCGAATGCGATGTTCTCGCCGACGCTGCCATCGAAGAGAAACACGTCCTGCGTGACGATGCCCAGCAGCCGACGATAGCTGTCGAGCCGAATGTCGCGCAGATCGATGCCGTTAAGCTTGATCGACCCGTCCGTCGGATCGTAATAGCGGGCGACGAGATTCGTGAGCGTTGTCTTACCCGCGCCACTCGGGCCGACCAGCGCGATCATCTGCCCCGCTTCGACGCGCAGTGAAACGTCCTTCAACACAGGGACATTTTCTCGATAGCCGAAGGAGACGTTGTCAAATTCGACCATCCGCACCGGCCGCGGCGCTTCGATCGCACCCGGCCGATCCGGCTTGTCCTTCGGCTTGCGCAACGTATCGAACACCCGTTCCATCGCCGCGAGCGCCTGCTGCGTCTGGCCATACGATTCGACGATGGCGGACACCGGCTGCAGCAGCATGGCGAGGTACATCTGAAAGGCGATGATCTCGCCAATGGACACTTCGCCCGCGAGATACTGCGTTCCGCCATACCAGATCACGATGAGGCTCATGATCGGAATCAGCAGACCCCAACCGAGGCTCACGAACAATTCGTAAATGCGGGCGAACAACTGCTTGCGGATGACGGAGTGATGGCCCACGCCGTAGTCGCGCATTTCGGAGCGCTCGCGGGCGAAGGCGCGCACGATGCGGAT
>DATMEE010000381.1:0-3032 GCA_035557035.1 Phycisphaerae bacterium | reverse complement strand
TCTCTACGCGACAGTATATAGAATGGTTCGCGGGCGTCAACCAAAAAGGAGGCGGGAAATCCCCCCCGAATACGCCACCCGTGGGTCTTTCATCGCCTGAACCATTGCCGATCGCGGCGTATAAAAAATAGAATGGGCCGTGG
This sequence comes from Phycisphaerae bacterium, assembly GCA_035557035.1. Classification (GTDB taxonomy): domain Bacteria; phylum Planctomycetota; class Phycisphaerae; order UBA1845; family UTPLA1; genus JADJRI01. Next base: position 2,889 of record DATMEE010000381.1, on the reverse strand, counting down.
AAAAGGCCTGAGTTGTCCCAGCGAGGAATGAATGGCGGCACAATTTCGTTAGAATTCAACTGGCTGTGTTAGAGCGCACTCCCGTGTGAGATTCGCGTAATTTTCGTGGAAGCAGGTATGAACATTTTGTCTAAGCATCTTCCGAAGGCGGGCTTACGCTGGCTGGTGTTGGCGGGGATGGCAGCGGCGGCCATGCCCGTCAATCTGAGTATCGCGGCGCCCCAAAGTGAACCTTATGTCTTCAAGCCGGAACCTGGAAAGGGCCCCATTCTGACGGTGCAGGCCTTCGCGGACCGGGAGGCGATTGCACTCGGCGAGCCATTCAACGTCTTAATATCGGTGAAGATGGAAGCGGGTTGGCACGTCTATTGGGCCAACCCGGGGGAAGGCGGCCTGCCGACCCGCATCGAATGGAAGTTGCCAAAGGGTTTCGAGGTCGGCTCGACCAAATTCCCTTTTCCCGAAGTTTATGTGTTGAAGGGAGAAGGCGGGTTTCAAGAGACGGGATATGTTCTGGGGGAGACGGCCGCGCTGGTTACACCGATCAAGCCGTCGAAAGACTTGAAGCCGGGAGAGTCCATCCGCATCGACGCCACGGTGTCCTGGCTGGCCTGCAAATCTTCCTGCATCCCCGGTCAGGCCACGCTGTCGCTGTCGCTTCCAGTTGTGGATGCACCCCCGAAGGCGAAGCCCGCAAACGTGGCACTCTTCGAGGATGCAGCGACGACTTTTCCTTTTCCGGCGGCGAAGGCGAAGCACATCAAACTCTCGGCGCGAACCGATCCCCCGGTCGCCAAGCCAGGGGCGAAGATCGCCGCGCTGATCGACGTGGAAATCGCGCCGAAGATGCACATGCAGTCGCACAAGCCGCTGGAGGAATTTCTCATTCCCGCGTACGTGTTCATCGAGCGAGAGGAGGGCGTGGAGCTTGGCGACGTTGAGTACCCCAAGGCGCACGAGCGCGTGGACAAGGTGCTGGGGAAGCTGAGCGAATATGCCGGTAAGGTGACATTCAAGGTGCCGATTGAAGTCGCGGCGGACGCCGGTACGCGGCCTCGTGTTCTGCGCGGCGTGCTTCAATATCAAATATGCGAAGATACCGGAACGTGCTTCGCGCCTGAGCGGGTCGGTTTCGAGATTCCCGTGCGAATGGAGGGCGGGCCTCCACCCGCGTCGTCGGAGTGGCAGTCGGCCGGGAGTGTTGGGGTTCCGGCACGGCCTGCATCGGACTCGGACGCAAGTATCTCGCCGGCGACTTCGGCCGACGAGGCTCCGGTGGACGATCGCAATTTTCTGTTCCGATTTCAGGACTGGCTGATGGGTCTGGGTTATGCCGGGGCCCTGGCCGCCGCCTTCATCGGGGGGTTGCTTTTGAATCTCATGCCCTGTGTGCTGCCCGTGCTGTCGCTGAAAATACTTTCTTTCGTGAGACAGTCGCACGAAAGTCGCGGCCGGGTCTTTGCCCTAGGGTTGGTTTACTGTGCCGGCATCATGACATTCTTCGGTGTGCTGGCCGCCCTGTTCGCATGGAGCGGGACCGGATGGGGCCAGCTCTTTCAAAGCCCTACGTTTGTGATCATTGTGGCTGGCGTTGTCACTGCCTTTGCGCTCAGCCTCTTCGGGGTGTTCACCATCTTTACTCCGCGCGTCGTCAGCAACCTGGATGAGAAGGTGCAGGGCGAGGGGTTTGTCTCGGCCTACGCGACCGGCCTGCTCGCGACGCTGCTGGGCACCGCTTGCACTGCGCCTTTCCTGACGGCTGCCATCGGTGCCGCTTCGAAGGTGAGCATCAGTCACGGTCCTGCCTACGCGGGCGCGATCTTTCTCGCCGCCGGCTTCGGCATGGCGCTGCCGTTTCTGATTCTCGCGGCGAACCCCGCGCTGATGAAGTTCGTGCCGAAGGCCGGGCCGTGGATGATCACCTTCGAAGGCGTCATGGGTTTCGTGCTGCTCTTTACGGTGATCTGGCTGCTGAATCCGCTGCGGGCGCAGATAGGCGATTTCGGGGTGCTGATCACCCTTTTCTTTCTTGTGATGGTTGGTATGGCCGCGTGGGTGAAAGGCAAGGTGCAATACGGAGACTCTGCGGGGCGCAAGTTGGCGCTAAACTTGCTTGTGCTGGCACTCGTCGCCACCGGGTGGCTCTTGCCGTTTCGTGTCTTCTCCACGATCGGCGGGCTGGTCAGCGAGAAAATGGAGCAGAATACGATTTTTGCCGTCGGGCAAGATTGCATCAGGGATCAGGAGTCCCAACCCGACAGAGTCGCCGGCGACCGTTACGGCAACATCTGGGACACTTTGCGGCAGGGCCACACGATTCCTTGGCAACCCTATTACCGGCAGCGGGCGCTCGAGGCCGTCGACCGGGGCTACACGGTGTTCGTCGATTACACCGCGAGTTGGTGCGCGTCCTGCAAAGCGAACCTTGCGTTCATCACCAGTGCTCCATCGGTCAAGACGATGCGCGAGCTGCGCATCATTCCCTTCGAGGCTGACTTCACGCTCGGCTCCCGCGAGGTGGAAGAGGATTTGAAGAAATATGGTCGCGCGGGCGTGCCGATGTACCTGGTCTATAAACCCGGCGATCCCGAAAACCCGCAGGTGCTGGACGCGCTGACGACGGGCATCCTGGTAAATGCGTTCAAGAAAGCCGGGGCTAGCAAGGTGAAACCCGCGACCGACGCGATGGCCGACGCGCGGGAGACGCGATCAGAGCCGCGCCCCTGACGAAGCGTCCGGGCTCGACCGGAGATAGCGGCCGTTCCGCATCTTTGCAACTTGGCGCTCGACGCATTCTGCTTTGTACCGGAACATCACGTTTGCGCGGCGCGGCCGTGGAACGGCGCGCGGAAAAGCCACGGCATGTTCAGGGGGTTGTGTCGGGGATGG
>DATMEE010000380.1:0-14446 GCA_035557035.1 Phycisphaerae bacterium | reverse complement strand
ATAGGACGCTGGACCGAAGTCAAAGGTTCGCCGCGTCAGAACTCCGCACGCAAGTGCGGGGGCACTCCTCGCGCGCGGCTTCACTTCAAGTTCTGAAATCGCTCTCATTTCGCGAGAAGGCCGCACCCCTTGCAGGGTGGGTTCTGACGGGCGTGCCCTGCGTATCAGATGGAATGAAAGCTCCGTGGTCCGCGTACAACGCGGGTTTCGACCAAGAGATTCTAACCAAGAAGCTTTGAGGTGATGAAGAGCATTGAGGATCGATTTCGTAGATGCAGCACTTCTTACGAGCCCGTCGAATAATCCCGCCATCGGAATCGATTACATCTTCGGTCGCGGGAACCTGACCGCACCGCGCTACGAAGTCCTGAATTCAGAAGCCTCGGATCACCGGCCCGTCGTCGCCGACCTGGTCATCCGAACAGGTGCGACATCGCATCCACCAGATCGTCGATATGCCGGCTCACCATCCACATGGGAATAATCATCAGACCCACGCCCAGCATCACCAGGCAGGCCCCCATCGTCGAGGGCATCTGCGAAACGCTGTGGAAGCGATCTTCGATTTCGACGCGAAGCGCCTGAATCCTTCGCGCGGCCGCGGCATGGTTCGCCGCTGACTCGATGTGAACCGTCACGTTGCGAAGCGGGGGCAACGCGCGCAGCGTGATCGTCATTCGCCCGTCGGCGGCCCGCCAGGCGTTGTCGTCCCACTTGCCCGCCCAAGCCATCGCATTGATTGCGTCGGACACCAGAAAACGGCAGCGCCGCGCGGAAATGTTGTAGATCACAAAACCGGCCGTGGCAGCCGGAAGCATCCGGATGAAAACCGCCGTCACGACGACGGCCGCCGCGATCAGCAGCCACCACTGCCCGCCCGTCGCAAGCATCGGCAACGGCCAGATCAGCAGGGGGATTAGAACACTGGTGAGTGAAACAAAATCGCTGCGACTGGAAATCAGCCAGGGTCGGGCGTGACTGTTGACCAGGCCGAGCGTCAGAAAATAGCTGGCCACGGGGCCGATGCACAGAACCAGCATCAGCACGTCTACAACCTGATAACCGCCGGCAAGCATTGGCCGATTCCCGCGAGGAGCAGATGGCCGCAAAGGGCGACTAATCCCGATCGGCGGCCGGCCGATCGACGTGTTCGCCGCGCTGCGCGACCTTACGATACCCGAGGTATTTTATCACTTCGAGCACTTCGGTCCAACTGGGAAAGGGCCTTTTATTGGCCCGCTTGTATTCGTCCACGGCCATGACGAATTCGAACTGCTCTTCGCTCATTTCGCCTTCTTCGGCGTTGCGGCGTGATTCGGGGCGTCTGCAGCCGGGACCGCGGCGGCGCTCGAGGCCGTATCTGCGGTCCGTCACCGCATTTCGACGGTCCTCGGCTTCCCGGCGATCCGCCTCGAGAGCGACGGAATCGAGGTTCGCGTCAGCGGATGAGGCATGGTCCATACGGGCAACTCCAACGGGGCCCGTAAGCGAATGAGAAGGGTCCCCCCTCCGCTATCGTCAGAACTCGTCGTCATCTTCGGCTAAATCCTCGTCGTCATCATCGGCGTCGTCATCGTCCGCCGCATCGTCATCGTCCGCAAAAACATCGTCGTCATCGTCGTCATCGTCGTCGATTTCGATTTCCTCGTCATCATCGACGGCCAGGGTCGTCAGTACTTCGGTTGCCTCAACAAGGCGATCTGAGGCGACGAGCACGGCGACGCCGCACTGGCTGGGAAGGGAAATCGAGCGCTCGGTCAGCGCCGGAATTCCCTGCCCGTCGAGAAGCCGGCGAACCTGTTCGGCCTCATCGGCCGACCTGGCGAACAGCACTTCGACGAAATCAACACCCGACAACTCGGCGTTCGAGTTTTCGGAGCGAATTGGCATTTCGATCATGCTCCACGACTCCTTGAGAATGAAGGTCGACTTCAGGTTGTCCGACCCGGAAAATTGGCATCGACGGGGCGATCCGTCAAGCGCTTTCTTTGAACAAAAGCCGGGATTCCCGGAGGCAGCGGTTGAACCGAGATTAGCAATCTCACATGCCGTCCGTCAACGCTTTCGCGACCGTCGCGGGACGCGATTTTTTTCCCCATCGCATCGATGCGGATATCCCGCCTTTTGCGAAGCGTGGTCCGACCGCAAACGACGGACACGCGCGCATTTTGCTACCGGCTTTCGTTGCGTCAAGAGGGTAAAATTTTCGGAGAAAAGCGGCTTGCAAGACTTATTTCGGATCACATACCGGGTCGGATGCACTTGGCGGATCGGCCCGCCAATGCTTTTGCCGCCTTCAATTCGCGTGAAAAGCGGCCATGTCGACGCCGCACTCGTCGCTCCAGCGTATCCTTTATGGGAGAGGTCCCCATGCAGGCGATGCGGACAGATCAGATCGCGAGCAACGTGCCGAAAATCGTTTACGACGCGGATTGTGGGTTTTGCTCCGGCTTGGCTCGGCGGTTTGGCTCCGTGTTCCGCCGGCGGGGTTTTGAATTCATCGGGTTGCGGTCATGGCTCGACTCGCTTTCGGATAAGGAGCGCCAGCGGGAGACCATCGACGAAATGCGCGTGGTAGCACGGGATGGCAGGATATTTCGCGGCGCCGATGCGGTGCTTTACCTCCTTCGGCAAGTGCCGCTCACATGGCTCTTCGGCCAGCTCGGACGGTTGCCGGGCGTTCACGACCTGCTCAGGCGAGCCTATGCGTCCATCGCCCGGCGGCGATATTGCTTCGCCGCGCTGGATCGCGGTGGACGGGACACTTCATGCGAAAACAAACCCCAATCGCGCAGCGCGAACAGCGCTTGACCCTCAGCGAACAGGCGCGGCTGCAATTCATCCGAACCGAGAAGCGGCCATTTTTTCTCAACGATTGGCGCGACGTCCTCATGATCCACTTTCGCGTCGATCCCGAGGTGCTTCAGGCCCAGGCGCCGTTTGATCTCGATCTTTTCGACGGAGAGGCCTACGTCAGCCTGATCGGCTTTGACATGCGGCGTCTTCGTCCGACTGTCGGCGGACCATGGAGCGCGGCGCTCGTTCGCTGCATCAGCGACCACTCCTTTCTGAACGTGCGCACCTATGTCCGGCACAGGGGCGAGCGCGGAATCTATTTTCTCGCCGAGTGGCTGCCCAATCGTCTCAGCGTCCTGCTCGGGCCGCCGACATTCGGGCTTCCCTATCGGTTTGGTCGATTGCGATACGAGCATCGCGTGGATGAACTGTCCGGCGAAGTTGAGGATCGGCGGCAAAAACTTCGCCTGGCATACCAAGGCGTGCCGCCTGCGGGATCGGCGATGGGGCTTTGCCCTCCCGGGTCTCTGGACGAGTTTGTAATGGAACGCTACACGGCGTTCACCTGCTGGCATGGTCTCAAACGGTACTTTCGGATCTGGCATACGCCGTGGCGCCGACAAGCCATGGACGTGAACCTCACCGATTGCAACTTGCTGCGGGGGAGCGGGCCGTGGAGCGAATCGGCTTCATATGTCGGCGCCCATTTTTCGCCCGGGTTGGAGGACATCTGGATGGGTCGGCCGCGATGGTTTCGACGAGGGCACGATGAGAACCCGGCACGCAGGACTCGGTTACTCCTCAAGTTGTGATTTCTGATCGATGCCGGAGTTCCTGGGCGGGATTCGGGACGGATGGGTTTCTGTTGCCCATCGCCGAAAATAACTTTGAATTTATCCCTCGCCGGAATCTGGTTTTTTTGGATTTCGATTGGCACAATTGCACGCAGATTCCGGCAGCGTTTGCTCTGGCAAATCTTTTAAGGGATGGGAACGCCTTTCTCGTTTACGGTTGTGAATCATTCTCCCGTGAGAGCGAATCCCGGAATGCACACGCCTCGCAAAAGAGCGATTCGAAGTATTGTTTCTCGATAAGGGAAGACCCGGCGGAAAAGGCGCTCGGTCCGCCGCGCCGAACGAGCCGCGCTGGAACGATGCCGTGGGCTCCCGGCCTTCCTATGTCAGGATACTCAGCAGGATTTATTGGAAAACAAATCATCCGCGGCACCCGGGGGAGGAAGGAGGCCCGCTCGACATCCCGTCGTTCTCAATTTCGTCATCCAATTGAAAAGAGGCAACTGTTTTTTCAAGGAGGTCGTCAAATGAGTCTCAATCGGAAGTTCATCACGTTTGGAGTGGTTTGTGCGGGAATCACCGCCATTACCTGGCAGGTTCAATCGCGCGTGTCGGAGGCCGACCAGCCCAAGCCCGCTGAGCAGGACCTGCAACACGTCATCGCCGAAGCGCCGGCGGCCGAATCAAGCGGACCGATGGCGTCGAACGATGCGCGGATCCTCATTGAGCAGCAACACGCGGTTGAGAATCAACCGTTTCCTGAGCCGGCCGAACCGGGGAGCGATGCGCAGAACGGCGCGATGAATGCCCGCAACCAGACGGTCGATCTGGCCCCGGCGCCGGAAGACCAGGTCATTCCGACAGATGAGGGCGACGGCACACCAGGTGATGAGGACGGCGAGCCCCGTGCTCCGATTCTGGCGAGCAGAAGACTAAGCTATCAGGCGGTGCTGACGGACAACCTCGGCAACGCGCTTCCCGGCCCGACCGTGAATCTCACCTTCAATATTTACAACACCGCTCCTGCTCTGGTCGAAGGCCCCATCAACGTGAACAACGTGCCGATTAATGACGGCGTGGTGAGCACGCAGATACCGGTGTTGGCTGCGACGTTTGACGGCGGCGACCGGCTGCTGGGCGTGCGCGTAAACGGGGGGGCGGAGTTAACCCCGCGCGTCCAACTCACGACCGTGGCGTACGCGCTGCGGGTTGATCGCGTGGCCAGCGCGGAGCTTGACGACCAAATCGCGTTTGGCAGTGGAGTGGCGCCCATCGCAAGCGGATCGGTCCAGGTCTTTAACGGACTGAGTTTTTCGCCGACGGTTGAGCTGGACGGCAGCGGCAGTCGCATGAGCACGTTTGGGCTGGACGGCCTTGAGCAGATCCGGCTTTATGGTCCCAGCTGGGGGGAGATGTGGCTGCACGACTCCGGCGCAGGGAATGAGCGCACGGTGCTGCTCAGCGCGAATTCAAACTCGGGCGGGCAGCTCACTTTGTATGACACCAACGCCGCGGTTCGTGCCAACATGACCACTTCCACGACCGGCGGCTTGCTGAGCCTTTATGACGCGGCCGCGGGAACCTCAATTTTTCTCGACGGCGCTAACGGAGACATCGAGGCCGAGGGAGTGATCGCAAAGGTTTCCGCGATCGGCGGCGCGATTAAAGCCACGCTCACGACCAACGGGAGCGATCAGGGGGCTTTGCGTACTTACGACGCCTCCGGCGATCAAACCATCGTGGTTGGGTCGAACGGGGCGCTGAACTCCGGCGGTCTGGTCAACGTGCACATGGCCAATTCGATCTGGCCGGGCATGACGGTCGATGGCGACGACGGAAATTCCGGCAGGCTTACGCTTCTTCGTACGAACAATGACGACTCGGTCATCCTCGACGCGAACAGCGTCGGCAGCGGCGGACAAATCTCGATGCAGGACGGCGACGGTGACGAAACGGTCGAGATCCTTGCTTCCGAGACCCCCGACACGGGCGGCCAAATCGTCCTTCGAAATGCCGCCGGCGTCTCTGAGATCGAGATGGATGCAGAATTCGGGGGAGTCGGCGATCCGGGCCGCATTGTCACGCCGGTTCTTCAAATCACCGGAGGCGCCGATCTGTCCGAACAGTTTGATATTTCCGGCGATTTCGAGCCGGGCATGGTCGTATGCATCGACGAGAACAATCCCGGGAAACTGGTCATCAGTCAGTCCGCCTATGACACCAAGGTCGCGGGTGTCGTTTCCGGAGCGGGAGGAGTCCGCACCGGCCTGCTCATGGGCCAGCGCAGTCAGGAAGAAGTCGACGGCAAGAACGCTGTCGCCCTCACCGGCCGTGTCTACTGTCGGGTGGATGCATCGTTCGGCGGAATCAAGGCCGGCGACATGCTGACGACATCGTCCACGCCCGGTCACGCGATGAAGGCGTCTGATCGCGATCGCTCACACGGGACCGTCATCGGCAAGGCCATGCAGCCGCTCGACTCGGGCAAGGGACTGATTCTCGTTCTGGTGAACCTCCAGTAATTGGACTCAACGAAAGGAGGCTACAACCATGACGAAACGAAAAAGGTTTAGGGTGACTTGTGTGGCGGCGATGGCGATGCTCGCCGTGTCCGCCGCGCTTCAGGCAACCACCTATCGCATCGAAATCGACTACATGGTGGGCGGCAGCCCCAACCATTCGCACGTGCCGTCGGCCGCGGTCATCAACGCCGTCGTGCAGATGTTCGCGTGCCAGGGACACACGCTCATCGTCGACGTCGACGACGCCCTCACCCACTACAACATCCTGCGGCGCGACCCGGATGGCTGCGACGATTGTGATGCCGCTTTCTTTTCCTACGATGGCGAGCCGGCCAGCTTTGGCTTGCTAAAATCGGGGAACTTCGATCACGCCGGCGACGACCCCGCGTGGCACTATTGCATCTTTGCCCACCAGTACGAAGACAGTTGCTGCGATACCACCACGAGTTCAGGGCTGGCCGAAGGCTCCTCCGACGACTTCATCGTCAGCCTCGGCGCCTTCAGCAATGACACGGGCACGCTCTTCGACCAGGCGGCCACGCTGGCCCACGAGTTCGGCCACAACATCGGCTTGGGACACTGCGGCACGATGTATTGCGGAAGCGACGAGGACGATCCTGATTACGTCGGACCCTATGTGCCCAACATGCCCAGCGTCATGAGCTATCGCTATCAGCTTACCGGCGTGCGGACCAACATGCTGGCCAACGGGCTGACATTTGATCTCGCACTCTTCAAGGACATCGATTACTCGCATGGGCGCATGTGCGGGCTGAATGAGAACTCGTTGAACGAAGTCCTGGGCACGTTGATGGTTTCAACGGACTTCGATTGCGACGGCTCGCTGGAGGTCGGCCCGGTGGTCAAGGACTTGAACGGGGGCAACAGCGGCTGGTGCAGCGCCGTCGGCAATCGCACGTCGATCTTCGATTACAACGAATGGGCGAACATCGAAGACCCGCTGAACGGCGGGGGAGGCGGTGGGGGAGGCATCATCGAAGAAGCCCCGATCGTCTATTCCTGTATCACCGCGGAAGAAGTCGCCGAAGTTCAGGAAGAGATCGCCCCGCGCGGCACCGGCACACAGCCGCCGCTTTCCACTGAGTCGTGCATCAGCGGGCAGAACATGTACATTGGTCCCCTCTTTTTTGTCGAGGCTGGTACGTGCACGCTGCCGTACGACCACGTGCAACAGGCTCACGACGTCGCGCCGAACAACAGCCGCTTCTACATCCGGCCCGGCACGTACAACCAGGCCCCGACGATCACGCTGGACAAGCCTGGTTACTATTTCTGCAACACGGGTACCGCGGTCATCGAATGATGCCCGCGAAGGAGATATGACGATGAAACCATTCAAAATCCTCGGCTTGGCGCTGGGCGTGGCGGCACTCGCCATGATCGGCGCGCCCGTGCAGGCCGATATCGAACACTGCCCGACCCACTCCATGGGCGCGGGCACGACGACGCCCGGCCCCTCGTTTCATAACGTGGGCCAGAGCGTCATCGGCATCTCCTCGGGAGCCACCGTCGTGGCATACCAGGGAAGCCTGCACTGCCTCCGGGTGCATACGACCTGCATCCTCGGCGACGTCAACGGCGACTTCCTGGTCGACGGCGCCGACGTGCAGGGTTACACCGACGTCACCATCACCGGCACTGGAACGCCGCGTGAACTGTGCGCGGCCTCCATCGACGTGTTGACGTTCGTCGGTTTGCTGATAAATCCGTAGCAAGTTTGCGCGTGCACCCTGCCGTTCTTGGCAGGGTGCACGCCATTTTGTCTTGGGACTAGGATCTCACGCGATCATCCAATCGTGAATCATGTCTCGGGTGCCGCAACCCGCTGTTATCAAAGGCGAAAGTATGAAGCGCGACGGATGGCATGAAGCTCCGCGGGCTGGTTTCGATGACGCTCCCCGTGGCTCGCACTCCCAGGACGTTCGCGGCTCGCACCCCCAGAACGCTCGCATCCGCACGATATATTGGAAGCGGCTGTCCCTCTTCGTCGGCCTCATCCTGGCGGCGGTCGCCGCCTGGCTGACTTGGAGCTCTACAAAAATGAACGCCGTCTTTGAATTGCATCCCGACCGCGAAAGTGCCCCAGAGCAGCGCCGGCCGCTGATTCCGGACACCCACTGACGAAAAAAGCATATCACCCTGACCCGACCTCCAAAACCAGCATTTCAAAATCCAAATCGTCCGGAACCGCGAGCAAGCCTCATCTTCATATGCTGTACCCCGCAACCATCACTCGACCCTGGGCCCCCGCCTCCTCGCGTCCGCCGCGTCGGATGCTGCAGTTTAGTCACCGCGCGGGCGACGGCCTTTCCCTTCGATCGCCTGATCACCAAATCGCATGTGCCGAGCAAATCTACATCTCGGCAGGTGTCAACTACCCACCCAAAATCGCTCACCCGTTCAGGCGGTTTCAACTCAGTTCAAGTCCCGAGAAAAAAAGAGGGGTTGAAAATCGATCGCTGCAGGGGATAAAGAGACACTTTTTCGTAGGAATTAGCGCCGAAGTCGAAAGTCACAATGCGTCACGAATCGCGGGGAAAGTCAGGTGGATGCCGATTTGTCAGCGCAGACTGGCGGGTTATCTTACCCGGCATGTACACATCTCGATCGCAATCGGCCGGGTACTTCCTGATATTCTGTCTCTTCCCCAATATCGCGTGTTCGTCCGACGAGCCGCCCTCTAACGCAAATGCATCGGAGCCGGCCAAGGCCGCGCACAGCGGGGGCACCGACACAAAACACGCGGCGCAACCCGACGCAGCCGAGTCGCAAATTGACCTCACCACGCCGCCCAGCGGAACAAAAGTCGCTGCTAATGCGGAGGCGGTCCGTGCCATGTTGCGCGAGCGGTTCGGCCGGCTCGCGCGGGCCGTGCGCGTGCGCGTGGCGGGCGAAGCCGGCGACGTTCAGGTGCAGTTGCGTGGAGAGGTTCCCAGCGAGCAGGCCCGGGACGCCATCACCCGTGAGGTATCGGCGCGCGTCGAAGGCGTGCGGGTTCACGATTTCGATCTGACCATCTCCGGCCCGGCCCCGCTGATCGGCATCGTCGAGACGCCGATGGACGACACCGGCGGAGCGTGTTTTACGAACGACCTGCGGATTGCCGCCATCTTCCGGCCGTCCGATTCGAGGGGTGCGCCGGAGCTGTGGGACCTCTGGACCGGGCGGCGCATCAACAAGCCCAGCCTGGAAGGATTTGGCCATGTCAGCGCCGTGGCTCTGGCGGAAGACGGAACGCTGATGGCGACGGGCCACGCGTTCGGTGAAGTTGTCTCCTGGCGCCTGCCCATGGGCGAAAAGCCGGAAGTCATCGAAAAGAAACACGACATGAGCAGTTGGGGCAACGCCAAGGCCCTGGCGATCTCGCCGGATTGCAAATCGCTCGCCTACGTCCTGTCGAAAGACGGCGGAGTGTGGCTGCGCTCGCTGGAGGCTTCGCGCGAGAACCGGCTGCTGGGCAGGCACGACCCCAACATGGAATACATTCTCAGGTTCTCTCCGGACGGGAACCGGCTGGCGTCGGCCGATACCCGCGCCGCTCAGATTCGGCTTTGGGATGTCAAGGCACGGGCACTGAAGCGGGAGCTTCCCCTGAAGGGAATGTTCGTCGAGGCCCTGGCCTGGTCTCCCGACAGCAAAACGCTGGCGATCGCACGAACCACAGGGCAAATTGGTATCCTGCTCGCCGACGTGGAAGGCGATAAAAAACGCACCCTCGGACCGATCGAGGCCAGCCGCGTGCGCGACCTCGCATTTTCGCCGGATGGCAGAACGCTGGCGGTGCGATGTGAGTGGATCGGCGTCGTGCTCTGGGACCTCGCCACCGACAAGGAATGGCTCCGGCTCGACCATCGGAAGATCGGTAGCGGTGGGGGACTCGCGTTCTGGCCCGATGGCAGCGTCCTGGCCGTCGCGTGCAGCGGCATGAATCCGCAAACGCTCGGTCCCCCAGGGTTTCAGTTCTGGGATGTCTCGAAACGTCCCGGCGCGAGCGGCGGAAGCGGCGATTTCCCGCCGGCCGGAGCAACGCCGATCGCGACGCGTGACGATGAATTGTTGTTCCGCATGTTGCAGCGGGCGCAAAGGGCGCCGGGCATGAGAAAAAAAGACGAAGTCCAGGTCGAGATTCTGCCGGACGGCAGCGTGCTGCTGACAGGCAAAGTATCAACCCATCACGTCAGCGCCAACATCGTGCGCGACATCGAAATCCAGTTTCCGATCGAGGACCCCAAGACGGGCGCTCAACAGAAGCGGAAAGTGATCAACGAGATGAAGGAAGTCGGATATTGATAGCCAAATCCGGGCGAGGGGATCTCAGCTCGGCCCGTTGTTCGGCCAGATCGTCCAGCTCTTTCCAAACGGATAGCGCGTGTCCATGAAGCGGTTTTCGGAGTGCCCGTCGAGAAACAGAATGGAGTGCTTGGAGAATCCGCGGTGCCAGCCCTTGAATTGCACGCCGCCGCCACTTTGCCGCGCGTCCTTCAAGATGAAATGGCAAAACGATTCGTAGGTGACCACAAAAGTGGACGCGCGCCCGCCGATCAGTTCCTTCACCATCGGGCCCGACCGGTCCTCCATATTGTTCGTGCTCCAGCTTGACGGGTGATAAAAATTCATCCACCACCAGTTGATGGCGTAGCTGTTGCCCGCCGCCTTCCACGAGGACTGCCAGTCATTTGGGTTCACGTTGTAACCCGGCAGCGCTCCGATCGTGCCGAAGCCGCGCGTCCGATCGCCGGGGCAAATGTAAATATCGATCGTGTCTCGGCCACGCGCATCGGGCGCCACGTACTTGTTGAGCGGCCGCTCCTCGGCCATGTGCCGCATGTAGTCGATGCTGTTTCCGAATGCCGGATCCGGCATGGGCGCGACGAATCCGCCCCATGCGAACTGCGAAGTGATCACAGGCGGATCCGTTGGATGAATCCACGGAATGCCGTTCTCGTGATCGCCCATGTAGAACCAAAGCCCGCGGCCGATCTCGCGCAGATTGGAGATACACTTGGTTTGGCGTCCCTGCTCGCGAGCCTGGCTGAGCGAGGGGAGCAACACGGCCAGAAGCAACGCGATAATCGCAATCACCACAAGAAGCTCGATCAGCGTGAACGCGCGGGCGAAGCGCGGCGAGGAATCGGTGGCGATTCGCAGGATCTGCGGCGATTTGAGGGGCTGATTCGACATTTTAAGCGAGCCCAATGTCCTGTTCTATTGTATTGAAAATGCCGTTGGAAAAAAAGAGCCGCAAATCGCACGGAACGCGCCGGCAGTTGCCGACGGCCCGCCCGGCCGTAGCATATGAGATTCACCGGCAATGCCGGCGATACAAGGAGGATGCATGAGCAATTCCGCCAATAACCCCCTGAAGGGAAAGAGTCTTGTTTCGCTCGCTGATCTGTCAGTCGGGGAGCTGACGCTGATTCTCGACACTGCCGCCAAGGTGAAGAAGAACCCGGGCGAGTACAGAACGCGATTCGCTGGCAAGACCCTGGCGATGATCTTTCAGAAGCCGTCGCTGCGCACTCGCGTCTCGTTCGAGGCCGGCATGACCCAGATGGGCGGCCACGCGATCTACCTGGGCCCGTCCGACATCAGCATCGGCAAGCGCGAGACGACCGAGGACATCGCCCTGGTGCTTTCGCGGATGTGCGACATCATCATGGCACGCACCTTTGGCCACGACATCGTGGTCGACCTGGCGAAGTATGCGACGGTGCCGGTCATCAACGGCCTGTCGGACTTCTCGCACCCCTGCCAGATCCTGGCGGATTTGCAGACGGTGGTGGAGCGGCGCGGCAAGCTGGCGGGCCTGCGGTTCACCTATCTGGGCGACGGCAACAATGTGGCCCATTCGATTCTGTTCGGCGGGGCGCTGGGAGGGATGCACGTCAGCATCGTGACACCGGAAGGATTCGAGCCGGACGCCGCCGTGGTGAAGCGGGCGGGCGAGATCGCCTCGAAGACGGGCGGCAGCGCGCGGGTGCTGCGCGACGTGCGCGAAGGGGCGAAAAACGCGGACGTGCTCTACACCGACGTCTGGGCCGGCATGGGGCAGGAGGCCGACGCCGAGCGGCGCAAGCAGCACTTCGTGCCGTATCAACTGAATATGGACGTGCTGAAACTGGCGAATCCCGACTGCGTTGTGCTGCACTGCCTGCCGGCGCACTATGGCGACGAGATCAGTTATGACGTGACGCGCACGAAGAACTCGGCGATTTTCGACGAGGCGGAAAACCGCCTGCACGCGCAGAAGGCGCTGATGCTTTTGCTCGCGGGAGCGGCGTAATTCAAACGTTGAAAAGCCGAAACGGCGAAAGCAGAAGACGAGAGGCGATGGATTTGCAATGCGACACGATTGTGTCACGGCGCGATCAATCGCCAGATCACAAAATCGTCAAATTATCAAATCACCAGACTCACCTGATTTGCGTCGCCCGCCTGACACTCCGCGTGTAGCGCGTCGGTGAGCTGCGCTCCTGAGATACGTTACCCTGGTAATCCCAGTAAAGTTGATAATACGACGATTCTTCGATGCTCTCCGTCGGCCCCATCGTCGAAGGCCAGGGCAGCCGTCGAAATGCCGTCGCCTCGTACGGTGATGCGACGTGCTCATCAAACAACAGTGCCGCCGAGCCGACCGTCACCGGGCTGATGGCGACCTGCTTGCCGGTGCAGCATTGGACCAGCTCGACCTTCCGCTCGGAGCTGCAGCCCATCATACTCACGAGGATCAGCACGGCCGCCGTCAACGCGAATGCGACATAAACGGAATAAGATGTTGGTCGATGATGCATGTTGTTTTCCTGCCACGGGTGAAGCGACCCGTGACACGATGCACCACGCGTGCCGCAAGCGAGCATGCGGTCGGCGAGACGAGATTCCCTGAACGAATGATAGGACCGACGCCACAAGTCAAGATACAGCCATCAGTAAAAACGACCGTCAGATAACCCGCGTCGTCTGATTGGGGGATTACGGCGGTCGGCGAAGCCGTTCGAACCATGACGATTAGATGGATTGTGCGGCCGCGTTTAGCGGCAGCCCCCTTAACAGAGCCGCGATCGTAAGGGAGCGGTGGGTGTGATATCCGAGCGAATCGAGATATGGCTCTGCAAGCCGGGCATGCTTCTGCATTCGAGCGCCGCCCGCTTCCTGACGGGCGCGGCTCTGTCTACTCGCCGCTTCGCGGCGGGGCGGCCGAGAAATGCGGCTAAGCGCTCGGCCGTCGTCGCAGCGGCATCGTCATGCAGCGCGGACCACCCAGCCCGCGAACCAGCTCGGATCCGGAAATGGAGAGGCACTCGATGCCGGCCTTCTGCATGGCCGCGATCGTGCGTTGATTGCGCCGATAGGTGCAGGCCACCCCCGGCGCGATGGCGAGAATGTTGGTGCCGTCGGTCCGCTGCTCCCGGCTGGCGAAGTGGTCGTCGCCGCCGCCGGTGCGAATGACCTTCAGCTCCGTCCCGAATTCTTCGCTGAGGATTTGCGTGATGTTCCGGGTCTCGATCACCCGGGTCATTCCCCCATTGCCGTCGGAGGAAAGCCGAGCGATTTTTTCGAGACGGTCCATGACGCCGGGAAACCATACCACCACGCCCCGATCGACGATCGTGAAGACGGTATCGAGGTGCATGAACGTGCGTTCGAACGGAATGGGGATTTCATAGCAGCGCTTGAGATGGCCTCCGGCGAATGCATTGCGGGCCAGCGCCTTGACCGTCTCGGATCGCGTTCGCTCGCTGACGCCGATCAGCAATGATTCCTCGTTGAGCACGATGACATCGCCGCCCTCGATGGTAAATGGACGGTCCTCGACAGGACTGTTTGTGCTGCCGTAGAGAATTTCATGCCGAGTGAAATCGGGATGATGCTCCAATAGCGTGCGCAACAGAATCGTCTCCCGAACCCGTTCGACAAAGTGCATCTTGCACGAAATCACGCGCTCGCCGACGACCACCGCCGGATCGCGACTGAAGTAGGCGTTCGGAATGGGCAGGAGAATGAAGCTGTCCTTGGTGCCGGTGTGCAGCGATTCCCTTCCCGTCAACTCGTAATATTCGTTCGTCGTAATTCCCCGAAAAAGAATCCGCAGCAGTAGCTCGTTCGGGACGAGTGCTTCGTTCATCAGGTCGGGAGCGATGGCCGGGGACAGCTCCGCGGCACACACCTGCTGAATCAGTTGAGCCTTCGCTTCCGGCCGCTTAAGCACGTCGCCCATCAGCCGATCGAGATAGAGCACCCGGATGTCCCGGTCCTGAAGATCGCCGACGAACTCATCGTGCTCTTCCTGCATTCCACCGAGGAACGGAATGTCCT
>DATMEE010000379.1:0-2758 GCA_035557035.1 Phycisphaerae bacterium | reverse complement strand
AAATTTCACGCGCGAGCGCCCGTCCCGCGGCTGATTTTTTTGCCTGCTTGGACCGTCCGCGTTTCGCACCGACACCACGAGGTTCTCATGCCCTTTCTCTCCGGCACCGTCAGCTTCTCGCGCTTCCGCATTGCCGGGGGCGGGCCGAAGCGGCTCGATGACAACCTGCTCGAAAAATTCCGCGAACGCCGCATCGGCACCGACCGCGTGCTTCGGTCCGACAACGTCGAGGCCGGCTGGATCGGCGGCCGGCATCTGCTGGATCTCGATTTCGACATCGAGAAGAACGTCCTGCTGGACTGCCTTCACCTCGGCATGCGCATCGACGCCAGCCGGGTGCCGCCCGACCTGCTCCGCGCCTATTATCAGCTCGAACTCGATTCGCTTCACCGCGACAGCGGCAATGGGAACGGCCGCAACATGGGAAAGCTTCGCAAGCAGGCGAAGGATGCCGCCAACAAGCGCGCCGAGCAGGAAGTCAAGCAGGGCCGCTACCGCTCGCTGCGCCAAAGTCCGCTGCTGCTCGATTCAAGGGATGACGTGCTCTATGTCGGCGCGACGACACCGGCGGTCCACGAGCGGCTGCACCAGCTTTTCAAGGACACCTTCGGCAAGCGCCTCGAACCCATGACCGCGGGCCATCGTGCTTACGCCTGGGGCGAAGAAAAGGGTTTGTCCCGCAAAATCGAAAACCTGCCGCCGACGCTCTTCGTCGATCCGGCCGAGCAGCATGGCGAGCCGGAGGTGTACTGGACTTCCGGCGATCCTCATTCGCGTGATTTTCTGGGGAACGAATTCTTGCTGTGGCTGTGGTTCCATCTCTCCGAGCGAGAGGACACGATCAAGCTTTCCGACGGCACCGAGGCGACGGTGATGATTTTCAAGCATCTTACTCTGGAGTGTCCGCGCGCTCAGACCGGCAAGGAGGTCATCACCTGCGAAGGCCCGACGAGCTTGCCGGAAGCCAAACGCGCGATCCAGGCGGGCAAGCTGCCGCGCAAGGCCGGACTGATCGTGTCACGTCAGGGCGATCAGTACTTTTTTATCCTTCAGGCGGAGAGCTTCAACGTCTCAGGCGGGGTCCTGCCGAAGCTCGAAGACCGGCTCGGTGATCGCGGGAATGGTCATTCGAATGGAAACGGGAATGGCCGCGCCCGCCACGAGGAGCGCATCGAGCAGATTCGCCACCTGGCGCAGACGATCGATTTGGTTTACGCGGCGTTTCTGGAACGACGGCTCGGCCTGGAATGGAAGCGGGAAACGGAAGAAATCAGGAATTGGTTGTCGGTCCGCGGAGAAGCGCTTACGACCCGGACTGCGTAAACCGTTCGATCTCGATGGTGTCGCCCACTCCGAAGTCGGCGATCCACAGGTCTTCTCCGTTCGCAATGGCCGCCGCGTAGGGAGCGAAATTTGCGCCGGCCCCCAATCCGTATCGATTTACGGAGTAGGTCGTCTGGATCCGGCTTGCGGCCGCCAGATCCAGCGTGACCAGGTACATTCCCGGCATGTCCTCGGGATAGAGCATGCTTGTGTTTGTGAGGACATCGTAGACGTTTTCGTTGGCGTGGGTTTCAATCATCGTTGGCTTGATTCGGCCATTGAAGACCTCCGCGCCGTCCAGCGTCAGCGTCAAAACGGCGCCTGTGCGGGTGGCGGCGCCGATGGTCCACAAGGAGCTGTGCATCGGGTTGTAAATTCGAACGGACTTCCCCACGAGCGACGCCGCGTTGACTGTCGAAGCGCCCAAGTTCGCGGTAATGGTCTTTGTTGCATAGTTGGCGGTGGCGATCGTTCCCGACAGTGTGGCCGGAACGCTGATATTCTGCGTGCCGGCGACAGTCGAACCGCCGGCGACGAACGATCGCGTCAACGTTAATCCCGAGCGGCTCAGCATTGTCACTGCGGCATTCGAGGTGAGACCGGCTTCAATCGTGAAGACATTTCCCGGCTGGGGCGCGACGGCGATCGTGTCCGTCACCGAACCGCGGGGAACCTTGACAATCACTGTCCGATCCGCGCCGGAACCGGCGCCGGTCGTCACCGTCACAGGGCCGGTGGCGATCGGGTTATCAGTCAATTCCCAGACAGATGTAAAAGTTGTGCCATTCGCATCGCCTGGCCGTCGGACGAGCAGATATTTGAATATCGCCGGAATCTTGAGGAGCGGCGAGACCCGCGCGTCCGTTACGACCAATTCCTGCCCGGCGTTGGGGCCGAGATGAACTCGCAACATGTTGCCGTCGGCGTGATTCCAAGTCGCCGTTGCGACATTTCCAGTGTGCGCGGCGGTCTGCCAGTTATACATGAATGAATAGCCGGAGAAAAAGCTGTTGTAATTCGGCGGTCCGGACGGCATGCCACTATTGGTTCCATAGGGAACGTTTGAGCCTGCCAACGTGCCCTGTGTATTCACGGCCGACAGGGTGGGGCCAGTCAGTGAAAACGTCCCTTCGTGTCCGTGAAGACTCAAGACGTGATTTCCACCGCCCGCCACGCGGAAAACGTCGACGAGATAGGCATCATCACCCGCTTCCACCAGCACGAGCTGACGGCGATATTTGGTGGTCTGCGGGTAGCTTGTTGCGGCATCGACGTCGACGACAGAAACCTGGTCGCCCCGGTGAAACCGAAGGACATTGCCGCGGTCGTTGCCGGTTTGGGGCCCGCCGTCAACCATGACGGTATTATGGCTGACGGTGTTCGAGGTCCATGCGAAACGGCCCGGGGTGGTGGAATTCGCGAAATCCGGATAACC
>DATMEE010000378.1:0-3742 GCA_035557035.1 Phycisphaerae bacterium | reverse complement strand
GATGCTCAAGCCCCTTCGTCCCGGGAATTGCCCACGGCCGGGCGAGATTCTTGTCGCGCTTGTACGGCAGATACACAGGCCCCTGTCCGTTGCCGTTCGGCTCCATCGGGTGAGTGACTTCGATCTTCGGTAGCGACGCGGCCGTCGGAATCGACCACGGTTCTTCGCCGTTGGCGATGTATCCGTCCGTCAGCAAAATGACCGGCGTCATGAACTTCATCGCGATGCGCGCCGCCTCGATGGCACAATAAAAGCAGTCAGCCGGCGAATTCGCCGCGATGACGCACACCGGGCACTCGCCGTTGCGGCCCAGTACCGCCTGGAACAGGTCGGCCTGCTCGGTCTTGGTCGGCAGGCCCGTGCTCGGCCCGCCGCGCTGCACGTCAAGAATGATCAGCGGCAGCTCGGTCATAACACCGAGGCCAATGGCCTCACCCTTCAGCGCCAGGCCCGGACCGCTCGTTCCCGTCACCGCCAGATCGCCCGCGAACGCCGCGCCCAGGGCCGACGTGATCGCCGCGATCTCGTCCTCCGCCTGAAACGTCTTTACTCGAAAATTCTTATATCGCGCGAGATTGTGCAGCACGTCGCTCGCCGGCGTGATCGGATAGCTGCCGTAGAACAGGTCTTTCCCGCTAAGCTGCGACGCGGCCACCAGGCCCATCGCCACGGCCTCGTTCCCGCTGATGCGCCGATACCGCCCCGGCGGCAGCGTCGCCTTGGCGACCTGAAAGCTGCTATGGAAAAATTCGCACGTCTCGCCGAAAGCGTGGCCCGCGATCAGAACCCGGCGATTCGCATCGGCCACTTCCGGTGTCTTGCCGAATTTCTGGTTGATCCAGACAAACGTCGGCTCCAGCGGACGGCCATACAGCCAGCAGACCAATCCCAGCGCGAAGAAATTCTTGCTGCGGTCCATCTGCTTTTCGCCAAGCCCTGCATCCTTCAACGCCTCTTTCGTAAGCTTGGAGATGGGAACCCGGAAAAGCTTGCGTCCACCGACGGTACCATCTTCGAGGGGGTTATTCTCGTAGCCCGCCTTCTTCAGATCGGTCTTGCCGAACGAGTCATCATTGACGATCACGATCCCGCCTTCGCGCACGTCGGCCAGGTTGATCTTCAGCGCCGCGGGGTTGAACGCAATCAGCGTGTCCACCGCGTCGCCCGGCGTGTGAACGTCGTGGTCGCCGAAGTGAACCTGAAATCCGCTCACGCCCGCCAGCGAGCCGGCCGGGGCGCGAATCTCGGCGGGAAAATCCGGAAACGTGCTGATGTCGTTGCCGAAAATGGCCGTCGTTCGGGTGAACTCCATGCCCGTCAACTGCATACCGTCGCCGGAGTCGCCGGCAAAACGGATGGTTACGTCGCTCTGCTCCTGCACCGGCTTGTTTGTGGCCGGCCCTGTCATCGTGGTGGACATCCTTGGTCAGTGCCTTTCAACATGCGACGCCGAGTGTTCGGCGTTTAGACAAACGACGCCGGTTCGGACAAAAGTCCGCCCGGCTCTGAAATTCCATCGCTCGCGAGGCTGCACGAAATCTTAGTGCCCGCCGTCCCTTTCTTCATCCCCTCCGAGCCGTCTGTTGCTCGCTCGGACCGCTGCGCGGCGCCCCCTCATTTTTCGGCGTTTGGATGGCTCCGCTTCAAGCGCAAAAAGCCGCATCGGCGACCCCCCTCGAAGCTGGTACCGGGCAAGCTAATCGGGTCCATAAAGATACCCCCGCGACACGAAGACTTCCAGCAGCAAAAATCACCGTCCCTTTTCCTCATCGCAGCCGAATCCTCTCTACAATCTGTGCGCAGAACGTAAGCCCCTTTCGCCCGGATGGGGGCGCATCCCGGTGCGCCGGGATTGCCGCGGGCGGCAAAACGCGACCTCGCAAACGCGCTCCATGATCATTGGCAATTCGATCCCATCGCTTGCCGCAATCGCCCCTTGCACTTAGACTTCCAAGGCTCGAAAGTTGATTTCGGCGTACCTTTCGCGACGACATTCCTGGCGAACGGAAATCGCCGCAACGCTTCTCGAATATGACCCGCGGCCATGGCGGAATTGGCAGACGCGCTAGGTTCAGGTCCTAGTACTCGCAAGGGTGTGGAGGTTCGACTCCTCTTGGCCGCAATCAAATCGCATGACAAGGTGATCCGCTTTCGCCACGAAAGTGCCAACGCAATGCAGTCACGGGTGGAGCGAAGCGAAACCCGTGGACTGGTTGCGCCTGGTTGAACGTCCGCTCCGAAGGAGCGGCGGAGTAAACAGGCCGCGCTACTCCCTTTTTTTTGACATCCGATACTTCGTAAGAAGCGCCGAAATCGCCGAAGCGCCGCCCAGGTATCGAACGCGGAACCGCGCCGATCTCGCTCCCAATTCCGGAGCGCGTCCGCTCGCGCGGTCCACGATGGCGATCGCGCGTTCCGCATCGACCCGGTTAAACATCTCCCGGTGCTCCACGGCGGCGTGAAGCCGTGCCAGCCAGCCGGCACATGCAACCGCCAGCAACAGCGCACTCATCCCGTCCGCGATCGACCACCCGTAATAGCCCCCGCCGAACACGGTCCGGGATTCAATGCGGGCCAGTAGATACCGCGTTACGAGCGATTCGACGCCTGCATCGATTTGCCCGGGCTCCGGCCCGGCCGGAGCAATCCGGTCAACAGCCTCAAAGTCCGCACGCCCGGCGATGCCGGTCAACATCGGGGTCGAGCCGGCACCGCGCGACATTCGCCGCGCACGAACAAGCTGACTCCAACGGTGCCGCACGGTCGCGAACAACGGGTGGAACATCTGCTGAAAGGTGGCGTGCTCGCAGTGTGAGAAGACGGCCTGTCGAAAAAGCCGCATTTCGCGGGCAGACGGGTCGCGCGGAGCCGCGACCGAGTCATCGTTGCCCAGTTCCTCAATGCCGCCTGCCAGCATGACCACCAGCTCGGCCGCCGTGTCGGCGTCGAGACGTTGCAGTTTCGCTTCGGACAGCGTATGAGCCAGCCGTTCCAGCCCGATCAGCCGGTGCTGAAGCGGATGGTCGCTGCGCAGCCACCGTTCGACGTGCTCCACGAATCGATCAACCTCGACCGATGCGATGCGCACCCCGCGGGCCACTTCAATCGACTCGTGGGCCTTGGTTTTCCCAATGGCGCCGGCATCGTGAAGCTCGGCGGCGATGCGCTTGATGTCCTGCCTGTGCGTGGCCAGCGGCAGGCCCGCGCTGGCGGCCGTCGTGGGACAATCGTAACGCAGCCCGACATGCGCGCCCGCCGCTCCCTCTTCGACCGTAAACGGATAAAGCTGGCACGCCAGCGGCTTTTCCGTGCGGCCGTATTCGGCGTGAATGCGGCATCGCCCGTCCTCCATGAGGAAGACGCAACCGCCCGTGGACCCGACGGTCACGGACTTTTGATTAAGTATGTAGGCATTGCCGAGTCGGACATAAGGCTCCGAGTCGAGGCGACCGCCCCATTTCTGGCGATCGATTTTTTCACGATCAGCCCGGGTGAGATGAACCACGAGTTCTCGGCAGCAGCGCGTGCAGGCGCGGCACTCGAATTTTTGTCCAGGAATCTCAGGCCAAAGGATCGGTAGTTGCATCGAATCGTAAGTGTATTGGTGAGAATCTGACCAGGGTCGCTGTCACCCGGACGAACGGCGCTAATGCCTTTAGTCGATTTCAGGCAGCTTATAAGGCACCAGGACTTTCAACCGGGCCGGCATCGCAGTCAAAGGCGGCGGCGGCACCGGCCCGTA
>DATMEE010000377.1:0-6890 GCA_035557035.1 Phycisphaerae bacterium | reverse complement strand
AGGAAAATCAAATTCCGTCACCCAGACGTCGACAAAGACGGGGTCCTCATCGTTCTCGACCTGCGTGGTTTCCGTCCAGGTGGCGACTTTTGTCGTTTTGATCGCGTAATCGATGGTATGCTGCGCGCTCTCCGCCAAAGTCCGGTCAACGCCTTCAAACGTGTCTGGTTCGCCCGGCCGCGGATTGGGTGTGATATCGATGTTGGGTCCCACGCTCTTAAACGTCGTATCGAAGAACTGCCCGCGAACGCCCCACTGAAAATAAGTGGGAAAGAGGCTTGATTCACCCTGATCCACGGCTGAGGTATTCGCGTTCCACGCAATGAAAAACCGGCCGAGACCGGCGGGACTGAGCGCCACGGCAGGATGAATGAGCGCCGGGTCATTCCCCAGTTCCCAGCCATCTTCGGTATTCACCACGAATTGATTGCCGAGGAAAGACAACTGGTTCGAGCCTGCGTCGAAATACAACCGCCGAGCATACACATTAAAAGGTTGGGAAGCACCTGGTGGCGAGGGCCCGACCCAGGTCACGATGATGTTGCCACAAGTGTCGAAGTCCACCGCAGGGGACACTTGGTTTGATAGCGACAGCTCGCGTTCTGGCTGGTTTACGGACAGCCTGCCATCGCTTGCCTCACGGTCGATCCGGGAGACGACTTGTCCCGTTTCGTCAAAGACCTGAATGGCGATATTAAATCGCGGAACTACCAGCCCAACATTCTCTTTTTCGGCCCACGCGATACAATATCGGCCACTTCCACTATTTTGCATTGCCAGAGATGGCTGCCATATCGCAAATTGAACCGCGCACGACTCTGTGACACACACATTTGAGTCATCGCAGCACCGGACGCGGTCAACGGTGGAAGTGGACGCTCCTAGCTCGAATATGAGTCCCTTGTCTGCGTCCGCTGGCCGTAAGCTGTTCGACAGTCCGACCGCGTCGCTGACCGTACTTACGCCGCACGACGGGCCGATGTCGAGATTCCCACTGGCTGGCAATATAGGCAAGTCCTGGAAGCCGGGGTTGCCTGGCCGGAACGGCTCGGAAATCGGGAGAAGAAACGGGTCGAACTCAAAATGGCGCGCATCGAGCTTTCGCTGGCTTGGCGCCTGAAGCGATGGAGAGAGAAGCTGGGAAACCCAACCCACCATGAAGTGTTCAAGTGAATTCTCGGGGAACGGCAGTCGATAGCCCACCGCGACGGAAGGCGTGGAGTGAAACGCGTCGTCGGAAAGTTGGGTCAATAGCAGCGGACAAACATCATCGGGGTGATCGTTGAGGGCGTTGTCATGGTCCCGGCGGCGCAACACTAGAATCTCGTTGTCGAGTGATTCATCGGCGTTGACGCTCTGCCAGACGACCAGATATTCGTCCTCGCGGTTATTACATGCGACTGAACTTGAGGTGCCCTGTTCTAACAAGGGAAAATTGACATCATTCACGGTTACCAAATGGTCCACAATGTATGTCGGCGGGTATTGCGGGGGCGCGGGAGGCGGAGGGTTGGTTCTTCCCAGCACAAATTCCGGGCAATCCTGTGCAGTCGCGGACTTCCAGGAGAGGACGAATGAGCCGACCAGTGATAAATACAAAAGGATGCGACGAACGGCCCTTGCATGTACGAACATTTTCGGACTCCAAAACTGTTGTGCGATAACCGTGTTTTTCACGGATCTGAATTCTGAAACGGAAGTCTGTAGTTATTAACGCCGGCCCGGCCGATGAAAAACTATCAAGAACATCACGAACCCACCCGCAATAACTCCTGCGCTGGGTTCCGGCACTGTCGAGAGCTGGAAGGCGAGATCGGGTGCATCAAACACCCAGCTTTGTACGAAAGGGTTTTGCAAGAAGCAGCCGTTCTGCTGAGCTAGGGAATACTCCCACGCAAACAATGAGTTCACTAATCCATCCTGGGATATCTCAAACCAATATCGCTGCCCTCCTTCAACCAGCATGGGCATCTCGAGCTCTGCCTGGAAGAAGTATTCCAAGGGAGCGCCGCCGATGAGGATGGTCCTCCCTGTGGCCTGCCGGGCCGGATTCGTGATCGTTGATTCGTAAACCTGTTCGTCCGGAAAAAAGCCGGTCGCGCTGTCTCGAAGCAACCGGATGGAAAACGTCTCGGAACCCACCGGAATCGAGTTTTGAGCATAAAATCCCCAGAAGCTGATCTTGCGTACGAAGAGCGTCTCGGAGCTGATGAAATCATCTACTGCACGCTGCCAGACAGGCGGCATGAACTCGCCTTCGCGAAATAACGAATCCGCGGCCAGCCCCCCTGTATTATGTGGTTGATAATCCACGACCACGCCCGCGTCGCGCATCACTCCGTCCCAGCCGGCCTCGCCGCCTAGCGCTGCGGGCGCAAGACTCAGAACGCCTGCCCAACACGCAAGCGCAAATGCTCGCTTGAATTTGACAGCGAAACGATTCACAGAGCAGCCTCAAGCTCTCCGCTCCTATTCTACGGCGCCGCTGGGTGCCGTTCAATGGACCCCCGTACCAAAGCGCGAGACCGGAGAGTCGGCGTCGGGCCGCGGACGGCGAAATTGAATGGGACTATTCACGACCAGTGCAAGAGCAATGGATGATTGTGCGGCCGTTGCAATGCCATTCAACCAAGACTTGATAACGGCGGCGTCGGCGGGACTATTCGGCCGCCCCGTCACCTGATGGTTGGGCTGCGACCTGGTGTGGTTTGTCTGCGCGTTGTGCCATCGCCGCGCCCTCGTCGGGTTGCGGCCGGCAACGGTCGATGGTCTTGATGACGGCCCTCGCCACCGCGATCTTGACGTATTCCGATTCCTTCGGATTGTCGAAGGCGCGCTTCAGCGGACCGAGCGCCTCCGGGTCGGCGATCGATTCCAGCGCCAGCGCCGCCAGCCCGCGAACTCGGCGAATCTGCTGCTCCGGGGGATCGTCTTTGATGCCCTCCTGCGGCGCGTTGAACGAGAGCATCTGCATCCCCAGCTTCAATCCCTGCGGATAACCAAGTCGCGCAAGCCCCCGAGCAGCCTGCAGCCGCACCTCGGGCCATTTGCCGGAGTGCATCTTCAGCCAGAAGAGTGACTCGGCCGCCTCGCACCGTGCGTTCGCCAGCATCATCAGAGCGACCGCGGACTGCTGCGGTATTTCGCTATAGCCCTCGAAGATCAGCCGTTCGCTGGCATATTTGTCGCCGAGCGTGGACAGCGCTTCGAGAATCTGAAGCTTCGGCAGGTCCTTTTGCTCCTTTCGCAGGGCGATCTTCAACAACTTAATCTGCTGCTTGCCGCCCATTTTGCCAATGACGTACGCCGCGTTCGCCCGCACGCGCGCATCGCGATGGTTGAGCAAATGGCCCGCGATCTCACTGGTCCGGCTCTTGTCGCCGAACTGATGCAGGGCAAAAAGCGCCGCCAGCCGCACATTGGCATCGGGATGCTCCGCCCGCGTCCGGGCTAGCTCTTCCAAATGAGTCGCCCCCGATTCCCCGGCCGCCATCAACGCCGCGAAGCTCGCGCCGGGATAGGCGTTTTCGATGTTCAGCGGAACCGCCTTCAGCGAGATTCCCTCGCACGGCGCGACTTCCTTAAACGCCTCCAGCGCCTGCATCCGCTGCGACGGGCTTTCTCCGAACGCCGCCTCTTCGAGCGTATGGATCGCTGCCGATCGAAACGCGGTCTGATCGTACGAGTCCATCGGCCCGCGCACTGCCTTCGTCGAACAGCCAAGCAGAACGACCATCACGAGCAGTGAAACGATGCAGGCGAACCGGCTGAAAATCCTTTTCATCGAGCAATACCTTCCATGGCAGAGTGTTGACGCCGCTTCCGGCGCACGCGGAGCTGAAACCAGTCCAGCAGCGCCAGTCCCGTCAGCCCAAGCATCAGGCCGGCGAACCAGTCGCCCCAGCGCGTATAGATAGTGAATCGGCTGTCCAGCATCGCCTCGTCCACCGCGAATCCCGGCGCCGTGTCCGGCCGCCGCTGCCAGCGACGGACCGTCGCGAGATCATTATCGATCTGATCCACCAACACCTCGGCCGTGTCTTGCTTCAGATTGGGGCGATTCGACAAATTCCGCCGAAGGCGATCCAGGCGCTCACTATAGAGCGAAAAGCCCGCACCGAGGTTCAGATAGGCCCTCGCCACCTCGTTTTGAATGACGCCCGCGAGCTGCCGCCGGGCTTCGACAACCTCCGGCCCCGCCCCTCGCTTCACGGCCTCAACCAGCGTCCGGGCCTTTTCCAACGTGGGCTGCACGGCAACCAGCGCTGATTGCTGCTCCGCAGTCAACGCCACCCGGCTGTGTATCTTCCCATTGGGATAAACCATCGCGCTCTTGCCCGTGTTCACCGATCGCGCCACGGCTATCCGATTCTCGACCGCCCGAAACACCCCGGCCGCAAGGTGCTGCTCCAGCTCGCCAGAGTGCATGAACCACCCGTCATTGCTGATCGGCGTCAGCAGATCGATATTCTTGTGTGGACCATTTTCCGATCGCGCCAGCGCGAACTCCCGGGCGATATACGGCATGATCTCTTCGTAGCAAATCGGCGCGGCCGCCCTTACCGGCCGATCGCCATCCGGCGCCCGGCCGAACTCGAAAATCACGTTCCGCTCGCCGGCGCTGAGCGAGTAATGCCGCCCGCCCTTGCCCCAGGGCGTCAGCGAGTTGAGCCAGTCATAAATCCACGGCACGCTGAATCGAAACGGCACGTACTCGCCGAACATGACCAGGTGCCGCTTGTCATTTCGCGCCGCCGGCTGCGCCGCCCCGGGCTGCAACAGATATGCGGAATTGAACTTGTCCACCCGCGGCGGAATCGCCGTCGGTCGCCATTCAATCGCCGACGCCCCCGCGATGATGGCCGCTCCCGATTCATCCGCCAGCTTCTGAAACCGATCCCTCGAAGCGCGGGCGAAACTCTGCAGATTCCTGAGATTGTTCAGGTTCCAGCCCGGCGGGAAAGTGCGCTTCAGGAATTCCTGCAGCGTGTCCGGCTCCGCCGAAAGAAACTCCTCGTTCACAAATCCGTGCAGCGCCGTCTCCGGCAAAATCACCAGCGCCGGTTTTTCCTTTATCGCCGCCATCGTCAGATCGTGCAAATCGTTCTGAATCTCTTCCTGCGTCGCGTCCGTTCCCGGATGGCTGTCATCGACGTGCATCGGCACGTCGAGCTGGACCATCGCCACCTTGGGACCCGGCCGCAGGTGCTCGGTCGAGGACTGGGCCATGCCGTAGATGATCGTGCCGGCGAAGACGATCAGGGCGATGATCGAGCCGGCCGGCAGCCGCGCCGACTTCTCGGCGCGATGCACGACGATGGCCTGAATCAGCAGGTCGGCGATCCAGCCGTTGACCATGACGAGCACGAAGCTGACGCCGTAAGCGCCGACGATGTCGCTGATCTGGATCATGGTCAGCACGCGATAGTGGCTGTGGCTGAGCAGGGCCATCGGAAAGCCGAGCGGGCCGATGCAGCGGAGGAACTCCAGAGCGACCCACGCCACCGGCGCGGCCAGTGCCACGCTGATGCCGCGCTTCAGGTGCAGATGCCGGATCGGCCAGGCCGCCAGCGGGAACTGCAGGGCGAAGAAGAGGCACAGGGCGAAGTAGCCGGGCGGCGTGACCGGGTAGAGCCAGCGCGTCGAGATCAGGTAGAAGCAGAGGCCCAGAATGTAGCTGGCGAAGTAGAGGAACGGCGCGCGGCCGGCCCGGCAGACGCCGACCAGCCAGGGCACGAGGCAGACGTAGGCGATCGGCCAGACGGTGAAGTCCGGCACGGTCAGGCAGAGCATGGGCAGCGCGAGCAGTGTCAGGAGCAGGACGGCCCGGCGCGAGGCGATCTTCGGCAGCGGCCCGACGATGTGTGTCAGCCCGGCGGCATTTTTCCCGCCGATGGCCGATTGGGGTCGGGCGGCCGGCGCGGGCGGGGGGGTCTGCGGGTTGCTCATAGCCCGCAGAGTCTAGCGGAAAATGGGCGACTGTGAGATGATCTATTGGGTTCACATATTCTCGATTTTCAGCCTCAGCATGAACGTCGCGGTTTTTTCGGTCGGCAATCTTTTCCACTTTTTGGAGTAACGCATCGGCGATTTTGTGCAGCCCGGGCCTCCCGTAAACACCTCTCGTAGGTTGCCCGCCGATTCGGATCGATCAGCGGAGGGTCGTAGGGCAATGCATCGCAGTAACGTTGTGCCCACTGGTGCTTGGCTGCCGCGCGGGCCTTCTTTTCATAAACCCTGATCACTTCTTTCGCGACGTCAGCATCCAGCGGCTTGCATCGAGTCCGGTACGCGCTCGAGAAACTAGCGCACCACGTCTCCCGATTCACTCCTTTCAATTTGCCTTGAAGCAAACTGAAATCTGAGTGTTCGCAGTTGTTGATGAGCGTCGGAGCATCGGAATATCGAAACACCTTAGTGGGTTCCCAAACGGCTTCGCACCGATCCGCATGGCGTCGAATGGAGATTGGCGGCGTAAGAAGCACAAGCTTGAAACCGTCATCCCCGCCCTGGGCGAAGCCAAGTCGAACACCTACAAGTCGGTCCGCTTTTCGCGGATTCATGAGATTGCGGCTATGACACCGCGTGCACCCGAAGCTACCAAATTCAAAGAAGGGATCAGAACGCATTTCCTGTTTTTTCCGCATCGGCCTTCGCAGATGCACTAAAATGACAGGCGGTTGCTCCCTCATGCATTGTTGCTCGCAATCAGTTCCGGTCCCCGCTCATTAAACCAACGGTAAAACTTCTGCGCGTCGTTAAACCGAGGCGGCCGACCGCTACGCTGTATATATCCATTGGTAACGGATAGGCCTCCCCAAGCGTCAAGCAAATCCAATCGCACGCGATATGATCCATCCCGGAATTCACCGATCGGAATGTGTCGTCGC
>DATMEE010000376.1:0-6578 GCA_035557035.1 Phycisphaerae bacterium | reverse complement strand
CGAAAGCCTCATGTTTCCTGACTAAATATGTCCAATCGGACTGAAAGTGGAGTGAATTCGCCCTTACCAGCTTGTCATTGTCGGTTTCAGGCATGTGCCGTGTCTTTGTCCTTTGCACACTGCTGAGGTCCTGGGGCGAGCGCGTAAGAATTGGACTCGGGAATCTGATTTTCGCTTTGTCCCGACCTATTTTCCCGGGGCCATGCCATGCCAAAAGAAAAGGTCCATCGCAGCGAACACAGGGCTCGCTGCAATGGACCAGGCCGAGAGTCGATTTCTAATCCACGGCGTCTTCGATCTTGTCCCCGACCTCTTCAACGGCGTCTTCGATGTCGTTGTCCGCGTCGGTTTTGCACTCGAACGAACAAGCGCCGGTGCTGAAGCCGAGGCACCCCATGACGAGGCCGAACAACGCGAGCTTCGAGAGTATTTTTCGAGTCATTTCATTTTCTCCTTTGAATCACACGGATTCAATTTGTTTGCCTCCGTGCGACGCATGCTCTCGTGTCGTCACTCGCGCCATGAGGGCCTGTTGGTTACACTGGGGGCGAGCCGCGAGTGGCCCTCCGCGCCCCGTGCGCGATGATCGACACGACAAACAGAATCAAAAAGAGGAAGAACAGTATTTTCGCGATCGACGCGGCGCCTGCCGCGATTCCCGCGAAGCCGAATACGGCCGCGGCGATTGCGATGACGAAAAATACGGCAGCCCAGTACAACATGATATGTCTCCTTTTTCCAATATGGTTACGACAGTTTACTTCCAAAAGGAGCGGCTGCGGTTACGCGTGAGTGCCGAAACAAGGGCATCCAAAGCTGGGGCTTACTCGGTCTTTCGCTTGTAATCCACTTCCAGCTTCTTACCTTCCCAGAAGCTCTCCAGATGCAGCGTGTCGCCGCTCAATTCGGCGTCATATGTATGGCGCTCGCCGTCGTGAGCGGTAAGGGTCAGCACGCTGTTCTTGTGAGTGTAGGTTCCCGACGTGGTCTTGATGCTCTCTCCCTCCTTGGCCTCGGCATAGAAGGAGCCGTCCTTGTCCAGTCGCAGACTATGAAACTCAATGTCGCGCTGAGCGGCGGTCGGCTCTACGTCGGTAACGGTCCAC
The DNA here is from genome assembly GCA_035557035.1 of Phycisphaerae bacterium. GTDB lineage: Bacteria > Planctomycetota > Phycisphaerae > UBA1845 > UTPLA1 > JADJRI01. The sequence continues at coordinate 5,472 of DATMEE010000376.1, read as the reverse complement.
TTGCCGACGATGCTGCAACCGGTGGTCATGACCAGCAATCCGAGCACCGTCGTTCCGAACACTTTTCCTCGCATGGGATCATCTCCTAATTTTGATGTCTCACGAGCCAGCGCACGCGCGCCTGCACCTCAAATATGCGCCCAAAGTCTGACGGGTGAATGAATTGCACGTTACAGGGATGAAATGCAGCGGGGGGCTATTCGGCGGTTTCATCGGACCGTATCACCAGGATGATTCCCGACATGACCATGGCAAAACCAGCCGCGAGCAGGGCCGCAGTGCTGAGATTATCGCTCCGAGCGGAGGAGAAGATGGCATAAAGGCGCTGGTCGACAATGGAATTGACGACACCCATGACCACTCCGGCGAATCCGAGGGTCAGCAGCCCGACGCCGGCGATTTTTTTCATCGAGACTCTTTTCATTTTCACAGCGCCATTCCCGAGACATTTCTTGGCATCGGGAGGATCCGCTCCCCCATCTTCATACTATTGGGTCGACCTCGGATAGGGGATAAATTCGGGCTTAATTCAGGTTGAACCGGCGAAGAGGTGGGTTGTCCACCAAGACAGAAATATACGCAATTTCAGCGAAGGTGATCCGCCGGTGGCAAACGCACCGTGAACTCGCAACCACCCCCTTCGCGGTTGGACAAATACACGCCGCCGCCATGCACCTCGGCGATCGCCTTCACGATGCTCAGGCCGATGCCGCTGGTGCCGCTGGCGCGATCCTCGGGATCGAGTCGAAAAGAAAACTCGAACACCCTTTCGTGATGCTCTTTGGGGATGCTGGGCCCCCGGTCTTTCACGCTGATGGCGACCTCGTGGTTCGCGCATTTCACGTCGATTTCGATCGCGCCGCCGTCGGGGGAGTAGTGAATGGCGTTGTGAACCAGATTGTTGAACATCGTTCTGAGCAATTCACTGTCACCCACGACGATGGGTTCGATGCCGTCCGATCCACATTCGTCGATCCTTGGAATAATCTGAATGCTCCGCTTTACGGTTTCCCGGGCGGATTGCTTCAGGCTCTCGACCAGCACGTCCTCAAGATTGACGCGGCTGGAGAATTGAAGTTTGTCAGCATTGTGCGTCCGAGCAAGCACCAGGCAGCTCTCCACAATCCGGCGAAGCCGCCACAACTCCTCTTCCGTGCTCTCCAGAAAATCGCGCACCTCTGCGGTGGTGCTTGACTGGCGCAGCTGATTCTGTACGTGCCCGAGCATGACCGCCAGGGGGGTCTTCAGTTCATGCGAGGCGTTCGAGATGAACTCGTGCTCGTTTTTGAACTGACGCTCCAGACGGCCAAGCATCCCGTTCAGCGACTCGACCATCTCGGTGACTTCGTCGCGATTTGCCGGAATCGAAATTCGACGATTCAGTGTCGCCGACGATATGTTCTTCGCCTCGCGCGCGATCACGTTGACCGGCCTCAGCGAACGACCTGCGACGATCCATGAACTGATTCCAGCGAGCATGAGGCTCAGGGCCACGAACACAACCAGCAATCGCTGGATGTCCTCGACGACCTTTTCAACCGGCCCGAGGCTGGCGCCAACCTGAACGTGCATTCCGTGTTTGTCGGCGCGATCGCACAGCAGGGAGACGAACCGAATCGGTTCCCCGTTCGACCAGGCCGCCGTTTGCGGATCGTCCACAGTCGTGAAACTGGAATGGTTTTCGCCGGAATTTAAGGCTGATTCGGGGAAACTCATTCCCAGGGCGTTGGACGAGCGAACGTCGCTCTCATCGCCCGCATAATCGACAATAAAAAAGAACTGCTCGGAATTGAAGGCATCGATCGCCTGACGAATCTGGTCTTTCGTGGTGGAATCTGAACTGTTCCCGAGTCCACTTTGAACCGCGGTCATGACCGTCTGGGCGCGCCGGAGCAACTCCGAATCGAACCTGGCCCGCAGATAGCTGTCGACCACCAGGTATACCGTGACCCAGAGCAGCACCTGGAGCAGGCCAAAAATGATGACGTATTGAGACGTAAGACGGAATCGAAGTGTCTGAAACGGGTCCACCATCTGACCGGCTGACGGCTGGAAGTATAAATGGACTAGGCCGGTGGACCGTCCGCGCTGAGGACGTAGCCGGTGCCGATGACGGTGTGAATGAGCTGCTTCCTGAATCCGCGATCGATCTTGTTCCGAAGCCGTGATACGTAAACTTCGATGACGTTGCTCTCTTCCTGAAAAGCAAGGTCCCAGACGCGTTCGCCAAGCAGCGCGCGCGACGCAACCCGATTCGGGTTTCGCAGGAAGTATTCGAGCAGTGCGAATTCCTTATTTGTCAGGCTAACCGGTTTGCCTCCGCGGTTGACGCTCCGTTTGACGAGATCGAGCTCGATGTCCTCGAATCGGAGGACCGACCCCTCTTCGGGGTGTGCCCGGCGGAGCAGCGCGCGAATGCGGGCGATCAGTTCTTCCAAGTCGAAAGGCTTGGTGAGATAGTCGTCGGCCCCGGCTTCGAGGCCCGCAACCTTGTGCTGGGTATCCGAAAGCGCGGTGAGCATGAGAATCGGAGTCGCGATCTTTCGACGACGCAGATTCTTGCAAATCTCGATGCCGTCGTGGTGCGGAAGCATGATGTCCAGCACGATGCCGTCGTACTTGCCCGAGGCGCCCATCTCTTCGCCTTCGTGCCCGCCCGTGGCGACATCGACGATGTATCCCTGCTCCTGAAGTGCCCAATGGAGTTGGGCGCCGAGTTTCGGATTGTCTTCAATCACCAGGAATCGCACAGAAGTTCCCGTTCTTAAAGGACTTGATTCTTGCACAGTATTCTTGCTATCCAGGGTCTTGTCAAGCGATGGGGGGGTCAAAAGCATCGTCATAAAGGTTAATCTCCTGCATCCTTTCCCATGGCCAATCGTCAGGCCTCAACGAGAGTTGGCAACAAATCCGTAGGCTCGTCGGCATCAGAAGCGCGTGTGGGCGACACGGATGGCGACTGTAATCTTGCAACGACCTCACCCATGCTCATGGAGCTCGAAAGGCCGCAATCGCGGGCCAGCCGGACGGACATTTTCCGGCTTTGCTGCGAAGCCGAGTACACGACCACGAACACCGGGACGGTCCGGTATCCCGCCCGCAACTTAACGTAAATGTGCCAAAAGCGATTTATCGATCGCGGCTCGATGGCGGCGAACACCACCAGGCCCGGCTGAGCTCGGATGATTTCCTCCACCACTTCTCCCGCGAATGCGTCCCCGGAAATGGTCAGCACATCCAGGCCGATTCGGTCGGCGATCTTTTCCAGAAGCTTGGGAATCAGCCGGTCGAAAAAACCCGGGCCGGTGATCACCACCAGACGGCGGCGCTGGGCATCAGAAGCGGCGGCCTGTGGCTCTTCGGGCCATTGCTTCAGGTCAACCGCTTCGATGGCGTCCTCACCGGCTTTGAGCGCCATCCCCAGCCGCTCATCATCCATCAATTCCGCGTGCTGGTCATATTGAAGCCGCGCGGCGCCGGGGAACACCACCTGGTCGAACGGCGCCATCGGTTCGGATTCATTCGCGACCTGCTGAGCGATCTGAGTCGCATCGTCGGGCGCTCGAGCCAGAATGCGTTGATAAAACCGCGTCGCCGGATTCAGCACGGGCTCATCACTTAAGAGGATGTAAATGATTTCGAGTCCGGCCACGTGCTTCCCAATGGCGACGAGGCATACGGTGATCGGCGTGGCCAAAAAGAGTCCGAACCCGCCCCAGATCCAGGTCCAGAACATGAACGAAACCAGAACGGCCGTGGCGGAAACGCCGGTGCGGGCGCCGTATAAGAGTGGCTCCAGTATATTTGCACTGAGCGCATCGACCAGGATGCACCAGGCGACGACCAGAAGCGGTGTCTGCCAGCCGTCGAAGATCGCGAGGGAGAGGGCGAAGGGCATGAGGGTCGCAATCGCCGCCCCCAGGTAGGGGAGCAATCGGGCAACGGCGGCGATCAAGCCCCAGAGCGCCGCGTTCGGGACGCCGATGAAATAAAGCCCGATCGCGGTTACGCATCCGATCACGCAGTTTGCAAAGAACTGCGCGCCGAGAAAACGCATCACGCGGCGATGCGAATCAGAAAGGGCCGCGGTCGTGACAGGAATCCGGGCCTGGCCGCAGGCGCGGATGAAACGGTCTCGAAGGTCGTCGCGGTTGATCAGGAAGAAAATAAGCAAGATGATGGCGGCGCCGATCGTCGCCAACGGATGCACGACCGGCCCGATGACCGAGCCCAACCATCCCATCCAGTCGGGCCGTCCCGGAACGACTTCTACCCGAACCGGCTCCTCAATTTCGATACGGTCCCCGGATTCGGTTTTTGCTTCCGCGGTTGCCGCCATGTCGATCTCACCGGATCCCTCGGCGCCAGGATGGGATGGAGTCTCGATTGTCCCGGCCTGGTTTGATTTCGTCCCGTTGGAAATGCCCTCAATTACCTTTGTCGCACGCTTGAAATAAGACTCTACGGATTCCCTGGTATCGCGAATCTTCGCCACGAATTTCGATTGGTACTTCGGAAACTCTGAAATCATGCCGCTGGTCTGCGTCGCGACCACCCAGCCGAAAGCGCCAATAATCGTAAAAACGGCCCCAACCACCAGGAGCGAGCTGAGGACGCGCGGAAACTTCAGCCGCCGTTCCAGCACGTTCGCCAGCGGCGTCAGCAAAAAGCAAAAAAAGAGAGCCAGCGCGAGCGGAATGAACAACTCGCGGCCCAGGTAAAGACCGGCCACGAACGCAAATGCGATTGCGATCCCCGCCGCGTTGCGAGCTGCCGATTTTCTTTGCGTCATTCGGACTCGATCTCACCGGGCGGAACGGCGATCCCGCCCGACTGCATTCCGGCCACGGCCGGCTCCACGACGGCGCGGCTCGCCACCGACGCGAACAGATATTTCAAGGACAGCTTGACGACCGCGAAAAAAAGGCCGTGGCGCCGCTTTTTTGGAGGCGGATTTTCAACAGCTTGTTTGTCACGGGTCATCCATGCCGCCGCGATAACCACGGACGTGGCGCCCAGCAGGCACCCTGCCACAAGCCACGGATGCTTGCGAACGAACTCCCCCGGCTTGGAGCGCTCGATGAGGTGCCCTGCTCGGTGCAGCGATGCTTTCATGGCGGTGCGAGCCTTGCGCGATTCTTCGCGATAAAACGCCGCTTCACGCGACGCGCCGCTCGGAACCGTCGACGTCTCGTCCGATTCGGTCTCGTTGGTCGGCTTTGCGAAGCTCATATTCGCGCCCCTTTTTCTCGCGACGAATTCTATCCCGCGCGACGCGCCTGATTTTGAATGCCGCGAAAAGACCGCCCAGCCCCAGGACGCCGGTCAGCAGGTGGCCAAGCCATTCCCTTCCAACCAGGGCCACCACGGCGCCATCGATTCCGCGCAGAAGGAAAACGACAAAGGTCAATCCAACCGTGAGGGCGGCCAGGGCGACCGCGACGGACAAAAAAACGCGGCCAACCAACTGGC
>DATMEE010000375.1:0-14475 GCA_035557035.1 Phycisphaerae bacterium | reverse complement strand
CTCAAGAACCCGGTCATGACCGCGTCGGGTACCTGCGGCTACGGGCGTGAGTACGCGCCGTTCATGGACCTCGCCCGGCTCGGCGGCTTCACCACCAAGAGCGTCACGCTTCGCCCGCGCAAGGGGAACCCGCCGCAGCGCATCGCCGAGACGCCCGGCGGCATGTTGAACGCGATAGGCCTGGCCAACGTCGGCCTCGATGAGTTCATGGCCGCGAAGCTGCCCGAGTGCGCCGCGCTGGGCACGGCCGTATTTGTCAATGTCGCGGGATATAGCATCGAGGAATACGTCGAAGTATGCCGCGTCCTCGACACCGGCGAAGGACTCGCGGGCGTCGAGTTGAACGTCTCGTGCCCCAACGTGAAGGACGGCCTCACCTTTGGCACTGATCCGATTTTGCTGAAGGAACTGGTCGCCGCTGTGCGGCCGGTGGTCAAGCGCGGCGTGCTGATTGTGAAGCTCTCGCCCAACGTGACCGACATCACGGTGACCGCGCGGGCCGCCATCGAAGGCGGCGCCGACGCGCTGTCGATGATCAACACGTTTCTGGGGATGAAGATCGACATCCGCACCCGCCGGCCGGTGTTGGCCAACCAGAGCGGCGGCGTAAGCGGCCCGGCGATCAAGCCGATGGCGATCCACATGATTCACCGGGTCTACCGCGAAGTCGCCAGTGAATCGGGCATCCCGATCATCGGGATGGGCGGGATTGCGACCTGGCAGGACGCGGTGGAGTTCATGCTGGCCGGCGCAACGGCGGTGGCAGTTGGTACCGCCCTTTTCACGCACCCCGATGCGCCGATGCGGATCATTGGAGGCATGGGGAATTATCTTGCCGAACAAGACCTATTCTCGGCAGGCGAGCTCACCGGTGCCTCCGAATCCGCGTAGGGAGTGATCAAAGGCCGGATGAAACGTTAGGAGCTCCCATTTGCCTCATCGGGCGTCAGTGTCAGGATCATGCTGATCTGCAACTGTTCGTCGGGGGCGAGGGCCTGCTCGGCGATGCGCCAGACGAGATTCTGCCGTTCTGTATGCCGGAGGGCCTTGAACTTAGGCGCCAACACCATGATGCGATGCAACTTTGTGGTGGGCACGGGCTCGCTGTCCACGTCTGCGTCGATTCCTCCAGACTTGAGGCCACTCACGAGGGCGGTCTTAAGCCGGTCGAGGAAAGCTGGCGGATTCGTCACTCGAGCCATGGTTTTAGTTCCCTGATTTGATTCAAAAAGTTTCGCGCGTCGTCGCTATCGGCATTATAGGGCGAGTAGCGCGCGTAAATCGTCCACTGCGCACAAATGCTCTTGAGAGATTGGACGAGGCGGTTCGATTCTCGTTGCTCCTGAGTCGAGAGTTTGATGGTTATTTCAGGAAGTTTTTCCAACATCTCATCGAGATTATGGGAGCGGTAACAAAGGGACCATAGATGCTGGTCGCCTTTGCTCCGGCCTTCCGGCGAGCCGGCGCTCTGCAACCACTTGAATCGATCGAGGAGCCTGGCTTTCAGCAGGCACTCGATGACAAATCCGCCTAAGTACATCGCTCCATTCGCGCGTGCGTTCTGTTCGGTTCTTCGCAGAGTCTCTGCATCGTCGTACCGTCGCGCCGCGACTGTACGCAACTGTGACGGCCGCAATCGCACCTTCTTGAAAATCATCATGCGCCGCCAACGTATCGTCGACTCTGATACTGCTCAAGTAGCGCGGCGCTCTTATGCCGGCCGCCATTTCAGGAGGCCCGGCAGCAGGAGGAGTGAGACGAACAAACAGCTCAGCAGGCCGATGGCGAGAAGCAGCCCGAGGCGGGCGTTGGCCGGGACCTGCGAGAGCGTGAGCACGAGGAAGCCGGCGGAGAGTGCCAGGGCGTTGACGGTCACTGGGAAGCCGGTCTCGCGCAGGGCGGCGCGGATGGCGGCGTCGGGGGAAGGTGGCATGTTTTGTTTTGAACTCGATGCCAATTCAGATTCAGAGGATTCTCGGGAAGGGATTCCCGAGGGAGTGGGTGCGAGAAGGGATTCTCGCACCCGCGACGGTGCGTCGGCTGTGCGAGAAGAGATTCTCGCACTAGCGTGCTCAAATCTCGCACCAGCATGTTCCGCCCGGAAGCGGTCGAGGACGTGGATGGCGAAGTCGACGCCGGCGCCGAGGATCATCGCCGCGAACATCGAGGTCGCGACGCCCAGGGGGATGCCCATCCAACCCATGGCTGCAAAGACGATCGGGAGTGACAGGGCGCAGGGAAGCGTGCAATAGAGGCCGTACAGCAGCGACCGCCCCAGCAGCGCCGTGCCGAGAAAAATTCCGATCAGCGAGAATACCAGCGACTGCAACTGCGTGGTCACGATCGCGCCGATCAGCGCCTGGCTCACCGCCACGTCGCCGGCGAACTCCAATTTCAGCCCTTTCGGCGCCAACTCCGTCTGCTCGTAGGCGCGGATGTCGTCCATCAGCTTTGCTGTGTCAACAAAGTTCGCCTCGCGCAGGTACACCGTCGCCAGCGATTTGGAGAAATCCTTCGTCACCACCTGCCTCACCCGCTGCGGCCCGCGCACGAACGCATACTTGCTCCACAACGATTCAATCTCCCTCACATCGCCCGGGACTTTGCGTGATCCCGGCACGTCCGGCCGGATCATGAATCCCGTCGTAGAGACAAACTCGAATGCCCCCAGCACGCCGCCGACGGCCAGCTCCGCCCTGCCGCGAACGAACGCCGCGAGCCGACCGATCGCAGCAACGACCCGCGGCGCGGTCATCGGCCGCGTGCCGACGTCGACTTTCACCTCGATCGGCGGATTGCGTTTCATCCAGTAAATCGGCAGGCCGTCGTAACGCGGCGTCGCGACGCAGAGGCGCCCGTCGATCTCCTTCAGCTCGGCGATGGACGAATACCAGTGGACGACGCGGGTGACGAGGTTTGACGCCGTCTTAGAGGCACCTTCGACCGGTCGTGTGGTCGGGCCACGTGGACGACCCGCCGGGCGCTTGAAGGGCTGAGCGGTTTCGATGGTTGCTTCGCCGGACATGATAAACCGGTCGCCCAGGTATTCGGAGAACGGCCGGCCGGGATTGCCGCGAATCGGGTACTGCCACTCGATCAACTCATCGCTGTTCAGAGAATACGAGAAGGGCCGCGAAGTCCCATCGACGCAGAGTTGAAGAATGTGCGTGCCAAAGAATTGACGGTTGAACAGGTCGGTGCCCGCGCGGAACTGGCTGCGCGACTCGAAGCCGTCGATCCAACTGTCCTGCACGACGACGCGGCGAATGCCGAGGACCGTGATGAGCAGGACCAATGCAAAACTGGCGGCGACCAGTGCTCGGCGGGCGATGAGAATGGAGGCGAGCCGGTCGAAGAAGCGGTGCTCGCGCGAATCAGTTTGGGCGCAACCCCCGCTGCTTTCGAGCGAAAGTGCGGCTTGCCGGCCAGACCCTTCGTCGCTGGTGCTCCTCAGGGTGACGGCCTCGCCGCCGGTGTTGCTCGAGATGACGGTTGACGGAGCGCGCGAGACTCGGACCACTCGGCGGGCGTCGAGCAGCACGAGCAGCGCGGGCATGACGGTGAGCGACCAGATCATGCAGAACATCACGCCGATCGTGGTGACGATGCCGAACATCTTGACCGGTTCAATCGGCGCCCAGACGAATGACAGGAATCCGACACCCGTAGTGATCGACGTGCGCACCACCGGTCCCCACATGTCGCGCATCGTCTCGCGGACGATGCCGGTGCGCCCGGCCCGGGTCGCGGCCATCGCGGGATCGAGCCGCACGTTTCGTCGATAGCGGCTCAGAACGTGTATCTCGTCGCACACGCCGTTGGCCACCAGAATGATCGGCACGACCGCGATGGTGAGATAGATCGGAATCGACAGCAGGCCCATAAGGCCGAAGACGAAGTACAGGCACGCGCCGACTTCGATTAAGGGAATCGCCGCGGCGGCCAGTCGACCGAAGAAGATCAGAAAGATGGCCGCCATGACCAGGATGGTGACCGGTAGAAGTCCGACGCCGCGGGCGACCCATCGCCGCAGTTCGAACAGATTCTTGGGGATACGTTGGAGGCCGGTCTCGTCATCGACAAAAGTCGAGGCTCCGAGAATTCGGGAGGGAACGCCGAGGTCTTCCAGAATGTGCAAGCCCAGCAGCGCTTCCGCGACCGGCGCGCCGATGACCTGAACGCGATCAGTCCCGGGAATCGAAAGCCGACCGAGCGCGGTTTTGATCTCGCTGAAAAACTGCACCCGATCGCGATCGGCCGGCGTGCCGACGTAGATGGCCGTCGATTTCTCGTCGAACCCGACGACCGTTCCGGTGTAGAGTTCGATTCGGCGCACGTCATCGCGAAGCCGGCGAGACTCCTCCGGAGTGTTCGGCATGTTTTCAAGCAGGGTGGCGAACTGAAGCGAATTCGGGCGATGGTGAAAGCTGGCCTCGGTCGCCAGGCTGGTGATGGTCGCGGCATCGACGCCAGGCAAGCGGCCAAGCTCTGCCGTGATTTCCTCGACGAATCGCAGCGTCAGTGGATTGAAAACGCCATCCGAATGGTCGGATTGAACGAGAATAATCACCGGATCGTGGATGCCGAATGCCGCACGGATCTTCCGATCGGTCTGCAACTCCGGGGCATATTCCGGGACGAGGGCGTGGCCGTCGGTGCGAAGTTCGAGCCGGAAAAGCCCGGCCGTCGTCGAAAGCGTGAGCGCGAACCCGATGAGGATGCATCGAATCGGGTACCGGATCGCCGCATCAGTGAGTGCGAACAAAGGGGGTTGCCTCGGTCGATCGATTTGCGCGGCCGGACTAGGCTAAATGCCGCCGAGCGCGAATGATAACAGCCGTTCGGGCGTGGCGCGTCAACGGCTCCGAAAGTGTGAGATTCTTGGATTCCGGAGGGTTCAAGCGGTATAATGGGCGTTCTCGGAAATGGCCACCGGTTCGCCGGTTCATTCAGCGCCGCCATCGGCGTCGTGAAAACTCCGCCTTGTGTTCGAGCGGCCATTCGGATTGATCGATGTGAGTCCTATGAGCCGGGTGATAAGCACGTTGCGCACGCGCCTGTTCGGCATTTCACGCCGCGAGACAACTTTCGCGCGGCGCGGATTTCCACCCTGTGGCGAGGCCCAGCGACGGCACCTGGAGCGAATCGGCGAGAATTTTGTCCGCGGGTATCAGGCGGCGCTGACGTGGGACGTCACGCCGGTGCTGGTCGATGCGCTGGAATCGGTCGAAAGCGAGTTTCGCGGGTTCGCCTACGAGGGGGCGGCGATGGCGCGGGCCTTGCTGGATGCGCTGACGCCGTGGCGACGTGATCGGATGGAGTGCTTTCTGGCCGGCGCCGGGGATGCCCACGTTTACATGATTCACGTCGGAGTGGGCTTTGCTCTGGCCCGGTTGAAGAAACGGGTCGAGCCGACGATGCGCGAGTTGCATCCGCTGTACCGTTGGCTCGTCGTGGATGGGTATGGGTTTCATGAAGGATTCTTTCGCTGGCGCGAATCGTTCGAGCAGCAGCGGGTTCCCGATCGGATCACCGGATACGCGCGGCGCGTCTTCGATCAGGGACTCGGGCGAGCGCTGTGGTTCGTGGGTGGGGCAGATGCGCGATCAATCACCGAGCGGATTGGCGCCTTTTCGCGCGAGCGGCGTGCCGATTTATGGAGCGGAATCGGTCTGGCCAGCGCCTATGCCGGCGGCATGGAACGTGCTGACCTCGAGGCGCTGCGCGCCGCGGCCGGAGACAGGCTGCCGCAGTTGCTTCAAGGAGCAGCGTTCGCGGCCAAGGCCCGACAGCGGGCCGGAAATCTGACGCCGCACACCGAACTGGCCTGCCGGATATTTGCAAATCGATCGGCGGAGGAGGCGGCCGGGCTCACTGATGAGGCGTTGGCCGCTCTGCCCTCCAACGGCAGCGGTGAATCGTATGAAACGTGGCGGCAGCGTGTCGCCGCGTCGCTGATCGATGAAAAGACCAGTGTCGCAAACAAAAACGGAGATTTGAGACTGACGAACAAATGTTGAAGCGATGGGACGTCTCAACGATTCCGCCGCTCCCTTTGAGCGGAATGTAATCCGGGGCAACGCATCCACGAGTTCCGCTTCGCTCCACCCGTGGCGACACACCGTCGCCCCTTTCGGGGCGAAGTTATAGAAGCGTTGACTGTTAGGACCATGCACATACTGCGGAGACACTTGAAAAGATTAACCGCGGCCGCCGCGATCATGGCGCTGTGGTGGCTGGCGCGACTGCCTTCGATCTCCGACGAGGAGCGGGCGCGGCTGGCGGGTCAGTTCAAATTCACGCAGGTTGCGCTCCCGGAACTGGACAATCGGCCGGCGCGCGGGGTTCGGGCGGTCCATCCGCAGCTTCACGACATGCGCGCATGGATTTCCTCGGTCGGAGCGGCCATCGCGATCAACGATCTGGACGGCGACGGACTGGATAACGACATCTGTCACGTCGACCCGCGGCGCGATCAGATTATTGTGTCGCCGGCGCCGGGGAGCGGCGCCCGGTTCGACCCATTCGAGCTTGTGCCGAGATTGCTGCCGTACGATCCGGCCACCATGGCGCCGACGGGGTGTCTTCCGGGTGACATAAACGAGGATGGGCGGCTCGACCTGCTGGCGTATTACTGGGGACGGACGCCTGTCGCGTTTCTCAGGAAGCCGGATGATGCCGGCGTGCCCAGGCCGGAGTCGTTCGTCGAGCAGGAAGTAACTGCGACTGGCGAGCGCTGGTTCACGAATGCGGCCACGTTCGCCGATCTGGACGGCGACACGCATGTCGATTTGATCGTGTGCAATTATTTTCCCGACGGCGCGGACACCCTGAACGCGGCCTCCACCGAGCCGCAGCAGATGCAGGATTCGATGTCGCGGGCGTTCAATGGCGGTCGGAAGCACGTATTCCGCTGGATTAGCGCGGCCGGCGGTGCAAATCCAAGTGTCAAATTCAGTGAGGTCGATGGCCTCTTTGAAGACGAAGTGGATCGCGGCTGGGCCCTCGGCGTCGGCGCGGCCGATCTGGATGGCGACGCGCTGCCCGAGCTTTATTTTTCGCACGACTTCGGCCCGGATCGCCTGCTGCATAATCGCTCGACGCCGGGCAAGCTGGCGTTCGCTCGCCTTGATGGGCAGAAGCTATTCAACACGCCGAATTCGAAAGTTCTGGGGCGCGATTCATACAAGGGCATGTCCGTCGACTTCGGCGACTTGAATGGCGACGGGCTGCTGGATATCTACGTCAGCAACATTGCGAAGGAATTCGCGCTGGAGGAAAGTCACTTCGCTTTTTGCAGCACCGGGCAGACACAACTCATGAAGGCCGGGATTGCGCCCTATCGCGACGAAAGCGAATCCCTGGGCCTCTCTCGCAGCGGCTGGGGATGGGAAACGCGCCTGGCCGATTTCAATAACGACGGCACGCTGGAGGCGCTGCAGGCGACTGGCTTTTTGAAGGGCGGTGCCGATCGCTGGCCCGAACTGCACGAGTTGGCGATGGCGAACGACTACTTCGTGCATCAGCCCGCAGCCTGGGCGCACTATCAACCCGGATGGGACCTGAGCGGCCACGAGCACAATCCGTTTTTCGTTCGTGCGGCGGATGGGCGGTTCTATGACATCGCGGGCGAGCTTGGACTGGCCGAACCATTCGTCACCCGCGGCATCGCCACGGCCGACGCGGACGGTGATGGGGACCTCGACTTCGCGATTGCAAACCAATGGGAGCCGTCGGCGTTTTTTCGCAATGAGGCTGGCGGGAATGGCGACTGGCTTGCGTTGCGCGTGTATTGGCCTGCGACCGACGGATCTGTTTCCGATGCATCGGGCGACGCGCGGCGGGCGCCTGGACGAGCGGCGATTGGAACAAGCGTGACCGTTGAACTTCCCGACAGTCGCAAGCTGGTATCTTTCGTCGATGGCGGAACGGGACACTCGGGCAAGCGGAGCCATGAAGTACACTTCGGATTGGGCAAGTTGCCGGTTGGGTCGAAACTTCGCGTGAGTCTTCGCTGGCGCGAAGGAGCTTCCGTGCGAAATGAGATGCGCGAGCTGTCGCCGGGGCGGCATACCATTGTGCTGAACAAGAAGGCAGGTACTTGACGTGGGACGCGGCGGGAACAAGTCGAACGGCGATGGGTCCGGGAACGGCCACGCCCTCGCCAGCGTTTCGGGCTTGGAATGCACGCGCTTGGAATTAAGCAAAGACCGCTGGTACGAATGTGACCGGCTTGGCGGACTGCGCCGGTTTGCGGCCGCCATCACGATTCTGAATATTCTGGGTCACACGCTGCTGGGATTCGAGCAGTCCTGGGCGCATCCGTTTGTGGCGCTGGCGGCGGCGTATAGCCTTGAGTTGCTTATTGAGTGGGTGGATGCCCGCGTTCATCGCCGCCCCCTTAAGTTCACCGGCGGCGGCTTCAAGCGCCTCGCGGATTTTCTCCTGTCGGCGCACATCTCGGCCATGGCCGTTTCGATGCTCCTCTATGCGAATGAACGACTGCTGCCCGTCGCATTCGCCGCGGCCGTGGCGATCGGGTCCAAGGCGATATTTCAAGTGCGCTGCGGCGAGCGCGCCCGGCACTTTCTGAACCCGTCGAATTTCGGCATCACGGTGACACTGCTGGTGTTTCCCTGGGTGGGCATCGCGCAGCCGTACCAGTTCACGGAGAATCTCGGCCATATCGGGGACTGGGTGCTGCCAGCCGTGATTGTCTGCTCGGGAAGCTTTTTGAACTGGCGGTTTACGCACCGCGTGCCTTTGTTGCTGGCGTGGGTCGGGGCCTTCGCGCTTCAGGCGATTGTGCGGCATTTCCTATTTGGCGCGGCGGTGCTTCCGTCGCTGGCGCCGATGACGGGCGTGGCGTTTTTGCTGTTCACTTATTACATGGTGACCGATCCGGCCACCACGCCGGCTTCGCGCCGGGCGCAGATTTTCTTCGGCGCTTCGGTCGCGGCCATGTACGGCGTCCTGATGGCGTTCCACGTCGTGTTCGGATTTTTCTTCGCGCTGACCATCGTAACCGCTCTGCGCGGAGCATATCTGTTCGCTTTATCGCTCTCGACGCGAGACACGCGCGAACCGCCGCCGGCGCCGGTGTTTGAAAGCCGCATGCCCGCGGGCCATATTCTGGAAGCGCCGGTCGAATTGGCCCCCGCGCCGGTTTTGGCGAGGGGAACCGAAGCATGAAGGACGGCATCGCGATTGTCGGCATGGCGTGCATCTATCCGGATGCGCGCAACCCGCGCGAGCTGTGGGAAAACGCCCTGGCTCAGCGGCGGGCCTTCCGGCGGATTCCCCGCGAGCGGCTGCGGCTGGAGGACTATTTCTCCACCGATCGCAGCCTGCCCGACACGATTTATTCCACCGAGGCCGCCCTCATCAGCGACTACGAGTTCGACCGCCTGCGCTACAAGGTCGTCGGCAGCACGTATCGCTCGGCCGACTTGACGCACTGGCTCGCGCTCGATGTTGCATCGATGGCACTCACCGACGCGGGCTTCCCCGAGGCCGACGGCCTGCCGCGCGAGGAAACCGCGGTCATTCTCGGCAACACGCTCACCGGCGAGTTTTCGCGGGCGAATCTGATGCGCCTGCGCTGGCCGTACGTGCGTCGCGTAGTTCATGCCGAGTTACTGGCAGAGGGATGGAGCCCTGAGCAATCTCGCAAGTTCCTCGACGGCTTGGAGACGAACTACAAAAAGCCCTTTCCCGCGCCGGGAGAGGAGACGCTGGCCGGCGGGCTGTCCAACACCATCGCCGGGCGGGTGTGCAATCATTTCGACCTCAAGGGCGGCGGCTACACGGTGGACGGCGCGTGCGCCGCGTCGCTGCTGGCGGTGACGAATGCGTGCGCCGCACTGCGCGACGGCGACGTGAGCGTGGTGCTGGCGGGCGGCGTGGACCTCAGCCTCGACCCGTTTGAGCTGGTGGGCTTCGCGCGGGCGGGGGCGCTGGCTTCTGATTTGATGCGCCTGTACGACGTTCGCTCCGGCGGGTTCTGGCCCGGCGAAGGCTGCGGCTTTGTCGTGCTGATGCGCGAGCAGGATGCGGTCGCCCAGGACCGGCGAATCTACGGTGTCATCCGCGGCTGGGGCATTTCCTCCGACGGCAGCGGCGGCATCACCCGCCCGGAAATCGCGGGGCAGAAGCTGGCCCTCGAACGCGCCTACCGGCGGGCGGGCTTCGGCCCGGATCGGGTCGGCTATTTCGAGGGTCACGGAACCGGCACCGCCATCGGCGATGCCACCGAGCTGCGCGTGCTGTCCGATGCCCGGCGCGCGGCCGGCGCGACGACTCTCGCCGCGATCGGTTCGATCAAGGCCAACATCGGTCACACCAAGGCCGCCGCGGGAATCGCCGGATTCATCAAGGCGACGATGGCGCTGCACGAAGGCGCCATCCCCCCCACCACGGCCTGCTTCGACCCGCACACGGAACTTAAAGCCGATAACGCCGCCCTTCGAGTCCCGCGATTCGCCGAGCAATGGGCGATGGATGACGGCGACTGCGCGGCCGTGAGCGCGATGGGATTTGGCGGGATCAACACGCACGTCGTCATTCAATCGGCGGCATCAGGCTCATCCAGAATGCCTCGTCGAAAATCGCCCCAAACAAGTCAGGCGTATCAAACGCAGGACGCGGAGCTGATCCTCTTTGCCGCCGATACGGCAAGCGATTTGCGGTCGCAGATCGAGAGGCTTTTGCCACGCGCCGCGGAATTGTCGCGGGCCGAGGTTTCGGATGCGGCGGCCTCCCTGGCGGAGAGGGCCATCACTGGGGAATTTCGCGCTGCCCTTGTGGCCGCAACGCCCGCGCAGCTCTTTGAGCGCCTGACAACACTCCTCACGCTTCTCGACAATGGGATGCATGAACGGTTTCAAACAAAGCCGGGCGTCTTCGTCGGTCGCTGCAGGAGCAAGCCGCGCGTCGGATTTCTATTTCCGGGGCAGGCGTCCCCTTCACATCCGACGGGCGGGGCGCTGCGAAGGCGATTCGCGTCCGCCGATCAAACTTACTCGAGTGCCTCGCTGCCGCTGGATGGCGACCAGGTCTCGACCGAGCTTGCCCAGCCTGCGATCGTGACGGCCGCGTGCGCGGCCTTGCAGGTTCTCGCGGCATTCGGCGTCGAGGCCGACGTCGCCGTGGGACACAGTTTGGGCGAGTTGACGGCACTGCACTGGGCCGGCTGCTTCGACGCCGACGCCCTGCTGGCCCTGGCCCGCGCACGCGGCAAGGCCATGGCCGATTTGCCCGGCCGGCCCGGAGCAATGGCGAGCCTGCGGGCTGATGAGCAAAGCGTTCGGGCGATGCTGGGCGATATCGCCGGCGTCCTCATTGCCGGCATCAACTCGCCGCGGCAGACCGTTGTGTCCGGCCCCGCGGATGCGGTCGATCGGGCCATCCAGACCGCGAAAGTTCAAGGAATCGCCGGCACCCGCTTGCCCGTCTCCCACGCGTTTCATTCGCCGCTCGTGGCTGACGCCGCCTCGGCTCTGCGGGCGCACATCAATTCGATGCACACCGCTCCCCCCGGCCGAACTGTCGTTTCGACCATCATTGCCGACGTTCTATCGAAGGATGTAAGTCTGGCTGATCTGCTCTGTCAGCAGCTTACGTCGCCGGTTCGTTTCATCGAGGCCACTTCACGCGGCTTCGCGGATTGCGACCTGGTCATTGAAGTCGGCCCCGGCGAAGTGCTGGCCGGGCTTGCCGGCGATTTTCTCACCCCTTCAGTTTTTTCGACAGATGCCGGCTGCGAGTCACTCGCCCCATTCCTCGGAGCGTTGGGGGCTGCGTTCGTCGCGGGCGTGAATATCCGCCACGATCTGCTCTATCGCGACCGGCTGATCCGGCCGATCGATCTCACGCGGCGGCCGTCGTTCTTCGTCAATCCGTGCGAGCTTGCGCCCCTCGATGGCGAGGCGGGTGAGCCGGCGTTCCGCGAAGTAGACATGGAGCGGGAGGTTGCCACGAAACTGCCCTATCCGTCTGCTGCAAGCGATTTGCCCGAATCGCGAATGCCCGAACAAGTCATTCGCAAGCTGATCGCCGAGCGGACCGAATTGCCGGGCGACGCCATTTCCGCCGACCAGCGGCTGCTGGCCGATCTGCACCTCAATTCGATCAGCGTCGGCCAGATCGTGGCCGACGCGGCGCGGGGCATGGGCCTGCCGAATCCGGTCTCGCCCACGGCGTACGCCAACGCCACGGTCGGCGAACTGACGGCCGCACTGGAAAGCTGGGTCGCGGAGGCATCGCGCGGCAAAGCGCCGCACATCGCTCCCCACACCGTGGCGGGGGTGGAGGCGTGGATACGACCGCTGGCGGTCGAGCTTGTCGAACAGCCGCTGACGGTTCGACCGGCGACGGAAGTCGGAGGCGGATGGCGGGTCTTCGCCGCCGATGGGCATCCCCTCAAGGCGTCGCTCAGTGCGGCGCTGGCGCGAGCCGGGGCAGGCGGCGGAGTGGCGTTGTGCATGCCGGTTGATCCGGGTGAAACGGACGTCCCGCTCTTGCTCCATGCCGCACGATCGGCACTTTCCCAGCGCGCGGGCAAGTTGCTCGTCGTGCAATCCGGCGGCGGTGGTTCGTCCCTGGCGCGTACGCTCCACCTGGAGCAGCCGTCGGTCGATGTGGCCGTCGTGGACGTGCCTTTCGATTGCCCGGACTCAGTCTTATGGGCCGCCGCCGAGGCGAGCGCGGCGAGCGGCTATGTCGAAGCGCACTACAACAGCGAAGGCACGCGCAGTGTCCCGCAGCTTCATCCGGTTTGGGTGGAGAAATCGACTGCATGGCCGCTGGGGCCGGATGATGTTTTACTTGTGACGGGCGGAGGCAAGGGCATTGCGGCCGAATGCGCACTCCATCTCGCGAATGTAACGGCCGTGAAGCTTGCCATCATCGGGCGATCCGATCCGATGACCGATGATGAAGTCGCTCAAACCCCCGAACGGCTCACCGCGGCCGGCGTGAAACATTGCTACGAGCGCGCCGATGTGTGCGACAACGACGCAGTGAAGTCCGCGGTACGCGCGGCTTCATCGAAGCTGGGGGCGATCTCGGCCGTGCTGCACGCCTCCGGCGTCAATGAGCCGGCACTGATCGAAGCGATGGATGAATCGATCTTCGTGCAAACGGTGCGGACCAAAGTTGCGGGCTTAGGCAACGTCCTCAGCGCGCTCGACCCTTCAAGGCTCCGGCTGCTCGTCTCATTCGGCTCGATTATCGCCCGCACCGGGCTGCCGGGCGAAGCGCACTACGCCGTCGCCAACGACTGGCTCGCCCGCGACATGAAAATCTGGGGGCGAAGGCACCCGCATTGCCGCTGCCTGACCCTCGACTGGTCGGTCTGGCAGAGCATCGGCATGGGGCATCGCCTCGGTCGGGTCGAATCGCTCATGCAGCAGGGCGTCACGCCGATTCCGACTGACGAGGGATTGTCATGGCTCGGAAAGCTGCTGAAATGGAAGAACGCGCCGCCGCGCGTCATCGTGGCCGGCCGCTTCGGATCGCTGCCGACGCTCGGACGCCGAACGTCGCCGCTGCCGCTGCTGCGATTCATCGAGCGGCCGCGCGTGGATTATCCGGGGGTCGAGCTGGTCGTGGACGCCGAGGTTTCGCAAACCACCGATCCATACGTTCGCGAGCATGCGCTGCACCGGGAGAGTCTTTTTCCAGCCGTGATGGGGCTTGAGGCGATGGCGCAGGCGGCGATCGCCCTGGCAAACCGCAACGGTCGCCTGACCATCCGCGACGTCGAGTTGCATCGCCCCATCGTCGTTCCAAACGACGGAACTTTGACGTTGCGATTGGCCGCGCTCATGAAGGGGCCGCACTGCGTCGAGGTCGTTCTGCGCTCGAGCGCCACGGACTTTCAAGTTGACTACTTCCGCGCCACGATTGAGTTTGAGGACGAGAGCATCAGCCAGGCGCCGCAGCCACTCGAGATTTATCTCGGAAACAACGGTCACGCGCTCATTCCGCTGCAGACCGAAAGCGACGTCTACGGGGACATGCTCTTCCATGAAGGCCGATTTCGCCGGGTCCGCGGCTATCGCAGCCTGATGGCACGTCATTGCCTGGCGGAGTTGACACCGCCCGGTCGCGATGACTGGTTCGCGGCGTATCTGCCGGCGCGGCTGGTGCTGGGCGATCCGGGGGCGCGCGACGCCGCAATTCATGCGATTCAATCGTGCATTCCGCACGCGCGCCTGCTGCCCATCGCGGTGAAACGCATTCGGCGGTTCGCACCGCCCGAGACGTGCGCCCGCTCCATCCGTGCGATCGAGACCGCCGCCGTCGACGGCGTGTTTACCTACGACATGCAGATGCTGGATGAGAACGATCGCGTGATCGAGGCCTGGTCGGGCCTTCAGCTTCGGGTCATCGAACCGATCGCCCTGAACCGTAACTGGAATGCCGCCCTGCTGTCCAACTACGTCGATCGGCGGGCGGGCGAGCTACTGGGCC
>DATMEE010000374.1:0-7139 GCA_035557035.1 Phycisphaerae bacterium | reverse complement strand
GAAAACAGGCTGCGGATCCATTCAGCAAGCGACATCGAACGGTCCTCCTCGCCCGTCACTTTTGCGGCCCCACGAAACAGCGTGGCCTCGCCGGAGCGCTTTGAAACGCGAAGATCGGGATCGGTCTTCGCGATCGTCTCGAACGCATTGTTGACCAGTTGCACGGGTAAATCCAGTTCGCGCGCCAGCGATGAGGCAGACAAACTGCCCGTCAAAAGATCGGTCCGCCGCACTTCGATTTCCTTCTTGATCCGATTGACCTTCTGACCGGTGTCCTCGGGATCGAACAACTTGATCAGCCGCGGGTCCAATTTCGGATCGTTCGTGTTGACGCGCCAGCCGCCGTCCTCGCGCGGCGCGACGAGGATGACCTTCACGTTCGCCATGAGCGGCGGATTGTCCCACACCTCCCGCTCGAATCCGCTCGGGCTGCACACCCCGATGAGATGCGTGGCCCGCGCGTCGGTAATGAGGCCGTTGAGATGATCGAGCAATTGCGTCCGGCTGATCGGCGGGGGGGCCGTCCCTTTTGATTCCTCATCCAGCAAGGGACCCGGAGGGGCCATCACAGTCGCCACCGTGACGCTCTTGATCCGCCGGCCAAACAGCCAGCGCCGCTCGTATCCGCGGATCGTCACTGTCTTGCCGTGCGGAAGCTGCGTGAACTTGCCGCGATCGTAGATTCGCCGATCGACCATGGCCGCCCGGACGCGCTCGCCCTGGTCGGACTCCTCGCGCTTGAACCATTGGCCGGCGATGAACCGGCTGCCCGTGGTCTTCAGATTGGTCGAGACGCCCCCGAGATAGGTGGACTCGACTTCCTTCGCGATTTCAGCGGCGTTTTTCATCTTTTCTTATCGGGCGTACCATAACGCGCCCGCGCAAAACATCATACCCAAGTTTAGTGTTGTGTTCCGAGGCGGAAATATCGAGCCGGAGCCATGAGAATTTGTGATGCGAGCGGCCAGATTGGTCAACTTCACTCGTCGAAGGCCGCGAATACAAGCACAACTCGGCTTGCCGACAGGGCGTTCCCGAGGCATACCGCAATCTTCAAATGATCTTGGTGAAAGATTCGTTTTGGTGTTCGCGGCCGCAAAGCCGGCAATAGCGGGCGTGGGAGGGGTTCCTAGCCTGGCACTGAATCTTGGGACAGCGCCAAGTTTTCTCGGATGAATATTGAGGAATCTTCTTCTGATTCCGCAAATGATCCGGACGCGATGGCGCCGCAAAAAGTCTGAAGAAGGCGTGAGCCAGCAACGGGATCGCGAGCATCCCGCCGATTACCACAAGTATGCCGATCCAGCCCTGTCCTCCGCCGATGAAGATCACGAGACGTCACTCCTCGGGCAAGCGCTTAGCCGACCATGTCCGGCAGCGGCGTTCCGCAGAAAACGCAGTACTTGTCATCCAGCCCTGGGTATGCCGCGCAATGAGCGCAGCGCCGGGGGTTCGGCACCACCTGCGTGCCGCACATGATGCAGTAATTGTCACTCGAATCCACCGGCGTGTTGCATGATGGGCACCGCGTGGAGCCGTGGCGGGCGACATGTGCTGGGCCGGCCGAGGCATAGTTCTCCGGACCGTAATAGGGCGGCCGGATCGCCGGCGGGAAATCGACCAGCACCTCGCGCTCGGGCTTGAACGCTCCGCCCCGTGCCACCGGCGGGACGCTGCACGTCTGAATCTCGCGCATCGCATCGCCGGCCGTCGGAAATCGCCGGTCGCGCCGCGTGTACATCCGCGTGTAAACCTTGTCCACCCACGTCGGCAGGCCGCTGCGAATGTCCGACGGCATGTCGCTGCCGCTGGGTCGCTCGCCGGTCATCATCTCGAAGAGGACGATCCCAACGGAATAAAGATCGCTGCGGCCGTCAATCGACTGGCCGTCGCGCTGCTCGGGCGACATATACGCCAGGGTACCTGAAATGCTCTTTCCGTCTTCGGCGACGAGGCTGCCGGACTGCATGATGCTTTGCGTCGTGACTTGGCCGACGTGACCGAGTCCGAAGTCCGTCACTTTGACGTCGGCGACCCCGATCTGCTCCGGGTCCTTCCGATTTCCCTGAGCGATCAGAATATTGGCGGGCTTGATGTCGCGGTGAATCACGCCGCTGGCGTGAGAATGTTCCAGTGCCCCGAGCATGCCGCAGATGATGTTCTGAGCCGATTGAATCGGCATCCCTTTCGGATGGGCGTTGATCAAATCGCGAAGCGAGCAGCCGTCGATGTATTCCATCACGAGATAGGGCGCGTCGGAATAGGGATCGAGCCCGAGGGCGCGCACGATGTTGGCGTGCTGCAGGCCGTGAATGACGGTGCCTTCCTTTTGGAGATTTCGCACGTACTGCGAATCGGTCGGCACTTTTATTGCGACGAAATTGTCCTTCCAGACGTGATGATGGGCCTTCCAGACCTGACCAAAGCTCCCCGCCCCGACAAGCTGATCGAGCACGTATTCGCTGATTCGATCGCCGACCTGGGGGGCTTGCATGGTGAACTCCTCCGTGTGCCAGGAATCGGAATGAGGGCGTCGTGGCTTGTGTGACGCCGCCCATCCCCCACACTGCTCTCAGAGCAGTGGCACACAACGGATCACGAGTCGACATAACGGGCCAGCGACTCGCAGATCACGAAATTATATGCAGCAGCCGCCGCGAATCCAAGCAGAACCACGAACCATGTGAAGCTGCCGGTGATGCTCCAATCCGCCAGCCACAGCGCGATCAGCACGTCGATCAGCAGGTGCGCTGCAATCACCGCCACACTTACGTAGCTGGCCAGCTTCGCGTTCGTCAGCGCGTGCTGATAGTCGAGCAAGGGACGCATGTAGAACCAACTCGACCACGGGAGTACCGCGACCACAAGCAGCCACACCAGAACCAACTTCACGACGTGGCCCCACCCCTGAACCTGGTCCCAGTTGTAGTAACACCAGATGCCGCCGGCCACGACAGCGACGGTGATGATCGTGCCGGCCACCTTGGCTCCGACGAATTTTCCGATTTCAGCAAGCCACACGGGTCACCTCGAACTGGCCGCGAACGATTTATCACCAATTGACGTCGCAATTCGTCGCGGCGGATCGCGGCCTTTCGGCACTATAATCGAGCCGCGCGGGAAGCGCGTTCTAAACCGCTGTCATCTTTGAAATTCCGCGCTCTTGACCAATTCCCACGCTTGTGGGACAGTTTAACATCTGAAACCGCAACATCTTACCGTATCCGGCGGCCTCGCGGGCCACGCGCGTTCTTGTCGCGACCGGAGTCTCAACGAAGGAATTCGCATCGATGATCAAGGCCACGGATATTCGCAAAGGGCAAACCATTATTTATGAGAACCAGCTCTGGATCGTCCATGAGTCCGAGCGCGTCGCCAAGGGCAACTGGCGCAGCTACATGAACGTGAAGCTGAAGAACTTCAAATCGGGCAGCGTCCTCGACTTCCGCTTCAACATGGACGACCGCATCGAGGTGCCCTACGTCGAGGACCGGCCGTTCGAGTACCTGTATCGCGATGGCGACAGCTTCGTGCTGATGAACACGGACAATTTCGATCAGCTTCACGTCCCTAAGGACCTGATGCCCGACGCCGAGAATTTCCTCAAGGGCAACGAAAAGGTGCAGTGCAAAATACTCAACGGCGAAATAGTCGGCGTGGAGTTGCCCAATACGGTGGAGTTGGAGGTCGTCGATGCGCCGCCGGTGGTGAAGGGCGCCACGGCCACCAATCAGACGAAGGAAGTCGTGCTTGAAACCGGCTACAAACTGCGTGCGCCGCCGTTCATCACGACGGGCGAGAAAATTCGCGTCGATACGCGGACGGGCGAATACATGTCGCGCGTCTGAGGATTTCAGCTCAGGTTGGAGACACAATTCACGCCCCGGGTTTCAGCCCGGGGTTTTTTGCGCGAACCGTCCCGAAATCGAGTGCGATTAAATAAAAGATGGAGCCGCGCCAACCCTCACAATCCTGCTCGAAATGGTGGCTGGTTTTTCTGGCGGTTTCGGGCCTGCTCGACATCGTTTACGGCGTGCTTGTGAAATTCGCGAGCATGGTTTGGACAGGGTATCTGCCGGCGCGGGCGGATACTCCGCAGCGGCGCCGGCGCGGGCTGACGCTGATTCTCGGCGGAATCGAAGGCCCCAGCCTGTTCAGCGCCGCGATGCTGAAGGGCGTGTTGCGCTCCGGCTATCGCGGAGCGATCGTCCGCGATAACTGGAATGCGGGCCTGCCCTTCTGGCGCTCCATTGTGAATCTGGCATCGCGCAAACATCAGGAGCGGCAGGTTGGACGGCTGGTGAAACTCATCGGCGACTACTGCCTTGAATCCGGTCACGGGCCCATCTGCATCGTGGCTCAGTCCGGCGGCTGTTTCATCGCCGTTCGACTGCTCGAATCGCTCCCTAAACAAATTCGAATCCAGACTGTCGTGATGCTCGCGGCCTCTATTTCACCGGGCTACGA
Organism: Phycisphaerae bacterium; assembly: GCA_035557035.1. Lineage (GTDB taxonomy): Bacteria > Planctomycetota > Phycisphaerae > UBA1845 > UTPLA1 > JADJRI01. The sequence goes on along the minus strand of DATMEE010000374.1, from coordinate 2,672 downwards.
TATTTCCAGCGCCGCGGCCCGCTGCGACGGCGCGCTCTACTCCTTCGGCAGCGCCGGCGATCATTTTTTTCTAGGCATCGGCACGCTGCTCTGCGGCACGTCGGACCGCGAGTTCACGCCGTCGGCCGGATTTCTCGGCTGGCACCGCACCGACGATCGCTTCGTCGACGTACGCTGGCACCCGCGATGGATTCCCTTCGGCTACCTCGGCAATCACACCACGGTTTGCTCCTCGCGGTTTGTGGAGCACGTCGTGGGGCCGCTGCTGCGTCCCGAGCTGGCGCAAAATCGGCTCATTTCAGCGAATCGCTCGCGTCTTCATCATTCCTTGACCGTCTCAACATCGCAGGGCTAGAATCGCCCCCCACATCCAGACCGCGTCGTGCCATCGAGCCGCGGAGTTTGGCGCCGAACCGCGGCAGGATCATTTTCTCGCGGCGGCGGGACGAGCCAGTTCACGATGCCGAAGTTTGGCCGGATTCGGCGTTTTGAAAGCGACTGCATGGACATTGAAGAGATCAAAACGCTGACACAACTCATGGTCGATAACGACCTCTCCGAACTCATTCTGCGCGACGGCGAACGGCGGATCATGCTTCGCCGGCGCGGGCCGGCCGTCGAACAACAATTCATTCACGCCGCTCCGATGCCCCAATTGCATTACCAGCCTCCGATGCACGCACCGCCACAACATCCGGCAGCGGCCGGCGCGCCGGCAGTGGCGAGCGTCGAGGCGGACGCCGGCCTTCTTAAAGTGACGTCTCCGATGGTCGGCACCTATTACGCGGCTTCGAATCCCGAGTCGCCCCCCTTCGTTCGCATCGGCGATCGCATCAACGCCGAGACGGTCGTCTGCATCATCGAAGCCATGAAAGTCTTCAACGAAATCAAGGCGGAGGTTTCGGGCGTCGTCGAATCCATCGAGGTTCAGGACAAGATGGCCGTCGAGTTTGGGCAGGTCCTGTTGCGAGTGCGGCCCGGCTGACAATCGCCCGGCCGGCCTCGCCTTCCGCCGCAACGAATTCTGGAATCCACGAAAGCCCCTCACGCAAAGCATGAAGAATCCAATGTTCTCACGAGTCCTGATTGCGAACCGCGGCGAAATCGCGCTTCGCATCATCCGCGCCTGCCGCGAGATGGGCATCGAGACCATTGCCGTCTTTTCAAAGGCCGACAAGGACGCCTCCTATCTGCGGCTGGCTGACCGCGCCATCTGCATTGGGGACAACGCCTCCTCGCAAAGCTACCTGCGTTCGGACCGCATCATCGCCGCGGCCGAGATCGCCGACGTCGACGCCATTCATCCCGGCTACGGATTTCTCGCCGAGAACGCGAGCTTCGCGGAGCAGTGCCGGGCCAGCAAAATCGAATTCATCGGCCCCAGCGCCGAGTCGATTCGCCTGCTGGGCGACAAGGCGGCGGCGAAAAAACTGGCGAAAAAATCGAAGGTGCCCATCGTTCCCGGCAGCGAGGGCGAAGTGGAGAGCGCCGAAGAAGCGGTGAAGGTCAGCCGTGAAATCGGCTATCCCGTGATTATCAAGGCCGTCGCCGGCGGGGGCGGCAAGGGCATGCGCGTCGTTCACAACGAGGCGGCTCTGCGGACGCAGATCAAGAATGCCCAGACCGAGGCGCTGGCCGCCTTCAAGGACGACCGCATCTATGTCGAAAAGCTGATCATCGAGCCGCGGCACATCGAAGTGCAGATTCTGGCGGATCAGCACGGCAACTATCTGCACCTGTGGGAGCGCGATTGCACCCTGCAGCGCCGCCACCAGAAGCTGGTCGAGGAATCCCCGTCGCCCAAGCTGAGCGAAAAAACGCGCGAGGCCATCTGCAGCTCGGCGCTCCGGCTGGTCAAGGCCGCACAATATTATTCAGCCGGCACGGTCGAATTCGTGGTGGACAAGGAGGAGAACTTTTACTTCCTCGAGGTGAACACGCGGATCCAGGTTGAGCACCCCGTGACGGAGCTGGTGACGGGCATCGACCTGATCCAGGCGATGATCAAGATCGCCGCGGGACAGCGCATTCCATACAAGCAGCGCGACGTGGCGCGGGAGGGCGTCGCCATCGAGGTCCGCATCAATGCGGAGGACCCGGACCACGACTTTCGTCCGTGTCCAGGTCGCATCGAAACTTTCATTCCGCCGGGCGGGCCGGGGGTGCGCTTCGATTCACACGTTCACGCAGGCGCGGTGATCCCGCCATACTATGACTCGATGATCGCCAAGCTCATTGTCCACAAACCCACGCGCGAAGAGGCGATCGCCTGCATGAGCCGCTGCCTCCATGAATTTGAAATCTCGCCGATCAAGACGACCATTCCGCTGCATCGCAAGATTTTTACCCACAACAGCTTCGTCTCCGGCGACATCGACACCGGCTTCATCGAGCGCACCTTCATGAAGCGCACGTAGCGTCCGCCGGTCCGGCGGCCGGTGATTCTTCCGCTGCGAAGCGGCGCAGACAGCAACCGCGCCGGTAAGGAAGCGGTGACCGAGTGATTTCCCAGAGACGCAAAGAACTGGTGCTGATTCACTCCAGTCCGTCGCGCCGTCCGAGCAGGGCGAAATAGCCGATGCGAGCCTCTTCCTGATAATGTCGATCGACAAATGCCCCGAGCTCGTCTTCGCTGGAAACGTCCGTCGTGTAGCGAATGACGTACGCGGGAA
>DATMEE010000373.1:0-14004 GCA_035557035.1 Phycisphaerae bacterium | reverse complement strand
GCGCCGACGCTGCCGTCGTTGAAGCTGATATTTACGCGATGCCGGTTCCGATCCGCGTCCGTCAGCATGAAGTCGATCATCGCCGTCATGGTCGTGGTCTTGCCCTGGCTGGTGCTGCCGGTGATGAGAATCAGCCCCTTGCGCGCCTTGGTGACGCGGGTAACGATCTCGGGCAACCTGAGAGTTTCCAGCGGAACCGGATCGCTGGGCAGCAGGCGAATCACGGCGCCGACGCTGCCGTCGTTGAAGCTGATATTTACGCGATGCCGGTTCCGATCCGCGTCCGTCAGCATGAAGTCGATGTCGCGCTCGCGCTCGAACTCGTCGACCTGCTCGGGCGAGAGCATGGCATAGCTCAGGTCCTTCGCCAGCTTATCCGAGAGCGCTTCTTTCGTGGCCGGCATCAGCTCGCCTTCCACGCGGAAGAGCACCGGCGAGCCGGAGACGATGTGCACGTCCGTCGCCCGCCGCTGCCGCGCGGCCGCCAGAATATCGTTCGCTTCCTTCATCAAGCCATTATCTTCGTTGCTTCAAGTATTAGAAAGTGGCGATTTCGATCCGAATGTGAATGAACAAAGCCGATGGCTGCAGTCCATCGGCTTTGGAAATCGTTCTGCGCTGAGCAAACACTATCGAGGACCAAAACAAATTGGCGATCCGCTCCTATAGCGCCAACATGAACGCCACCAGATCCTCCTTCTCCTGCTTGTTCAATTTCAACTCCAGCACGAGATTGAAGAATTCCACGGTGTCATCCAGCGTCAACAGGCGCCCGTCGTGCAGGTAGGGCGGCGAATCCTTGATGCCGCGCAGCGGGAACGTCTTGATCGGCCCGTCGGCCGACATCATCATGCCGTTGGCCATGTGCGGCTCGTAGAACCGCTCGGCCTGCAGATTGTGCATCGAGTTGTCCGTGTAGTAAGGCGGCACGTGACAAACGGAGCACTGGGCCTTTCCGAAAAACAGCGCTTCGCCGCGCTGCTCCGATTCGCTCGACTTGGCGGGGTTCAACCGCCCCAGCACGTTCAGCTTCGGAGCCGGCGGGAAATCCATGATTTCCTGAAACTCGGCCATGAAGTGAACCTGGCTTCCGCGCTCCAGGACGTTGACGCCTTTCTTGGTGGCGATCACCGGGTCACCATCGAAATACGCCGCCCGCTGCTCAAACTCGGTAAAGTCCTCCACGGTCTTCAGCGCGCGCTGCGAGCCGAACAATCGCTGGATATTCACGCCGCGCAGCGTCGGCGTCTCGATGCGATGCCGGAACTCCTGCGGTCGGATGTCGCCGACCAGGTGCGCGGCGCCGTTGGTGTGGCCGTTCACGTGACAATCAAAGCACGTCACGCCGCGATGCGGCTTGTCCGATCGGCGGTCCTCGGTCTGATTGAACTGCTGCTGCGGAAACGGCGTGACCAGCAATCGCAAACCTTCGATCTGCTTGGGATTCAAAATGCCGTTGAACAGTTCGTAGAAATTCATGATCGTGACGAGCTGGCCCTTCGACACATCGCCAAGATCCGGCCGGGTGGTCAGAAAGATGGCAGGCGGGAATTCCGGCAGTAGATGTTGTGGCAGGTCAAAGTCCAGATCAAACCGTCTCAGATCCCTGGCCTCTTGCTTGTTGATCTCGTCGATGTGAACCTGGGGGAAGAGCATGCCGCCTTCCGGATGATTGGGGTGCGGCAGCGGCAGATATCCTTTGGGAAAGGCGCCCTGGGACCGGACTTCGTCGGGCGACATCTCGCCGAGTTTTTCCCAGGTCAGACCATCCGCGAGCTTCGCCCGCACGCCGCGCTGAACGGCCTTGCCCCGAGACATTTTCGCGCCGTCGCCCGGCCGATCTGAAAGATCGTACCGCTCGGCCAGCAGCGCCTCCTGCCGTTTCTGCACTTCCGGCTTCTGCTTCACCATGCGGTCGCGAATCTGATCGAACGGCTCCTCGATTTTCACCGGCATGTAACTCGACGGCTTCTTGTCGTCCGCGATGACGGTCACCGTGATGACACTCATCGCCAGCCCGGCCGCCCACATTCCACTCGACATCTTCCACATCTTTCTCATGTCGCTGCCTCCTGTTGTGATGGTTGATTTCAGATGTCGCCGCGCCTTGCTTGCGCCGCGCACGCCGAGCACACGCCGTGAAAGTGAATCGAATAATCAAGGACCGCGAAATCGCCCGCCTGCTTCCGCATCAGCGGTTCAATGTCCGCGACTGTTTCGTCGTCTTCCACGTCCGACACCCGGCCGCACTCGATGCAGATCAAATGATGATGCCGATGCACGTTCGGCTCGTATCGTGTGGCGGCCCCGAAATGACTCGGTTTGCCGATCACGCCGATGTCCACCAGCGTGTCGAGAACGCGATAGACCGTCGTCCGCGAGATGTCCGGAATTCGCAGCTTTACGTCCTCGTAAATTTGCTCGGCGGTGGGATGATCGCCGCGAGCCAGGACAACTTCGAGCACGACGCGACGCTGCACGGTCATCGCCAAACCGCGCTCACGACAGCGCCGCTCGAAGAGGGCCATCCGATCCGCAGGTTCCTTCGATTGGAAAGACATAACAGATGGCAATCTATACCATTTGACAATTCATGCAATCCTCAATTCGCGCGTCCTTTTTTTGGGTCGCCGAAATGATTCTTGACGGAACCTACGCTCCAGCCTAGATTTCCGCGCGAGTCGGCTACCGCGGAACTTTGCGATGCTTGATGTCCGACTTCTTCGCTCAGGCCATTACTTCTTCAATTCACGAAAGGAATTGACGCATGAACGCGCTCAATAAATTCATGGCGGAAGCCGTGGGCACCTTTGTTTTCTGCTTCGTCGGCGCCGGCGCCATCTGCGCCGCTACCTACATGACCAAGACGCCGAACAAGGACTTCGGGCCCATCGCCAGTTACGTCACTCTCATCGGCATCGCCGCCGCGCACGGACTTATTCTCTCGATCGTCGTCTCGGCCACGATGAACATCTCCGGCGGGCATATCAATCCGGCCGTCACGGTCTGCATGTTGTTGACCCGACGGATCAGCGCCCTCGGCGCGTTTCAGTACATTGTGGCTCAGCTTGCCGGGGCCGTCGCGGCGGGTGGCCTCGTGGTCTTTTTCTTCGGCAACCTCTCGACGCCGGCCGGAGACCTCGTGGTGTCGGCCTGTCAGCTTGGAACCCCGAACGTAAGCGATAATATCGATTCCACGATGGCCGTGCTCATCGAAATGGCCGGCACCTTTGTGCTGGTCTTCGCCATCTTCGGCACGGCCGTCGATCCGCGTGCGCCGAAGCTCGGGGGGTGGGGCATCGGCCTGGCGGTCGCGTCGGTCATTTTTGTGATCGGTCCGCTCACCGGCGCCTCGATGAACCCGGCGCGAACGTTCGGCCCGGGACTTGTCGCGGCCCTGAACGGAGACCTCAGCGCCTTCTGGGAGCAGCAATGGATTTACTGGGTCGGCCCGATCGTCGGCGCCATCATCGCGGCGTTCGTTTATGACAAGGCTATCCTGGAGCGGTCGCCGGTCACGCGGTAGACGTTAACGCCGGATTTCCCGCATTCACGGAGACCGTGCCCGGCGCTTCGGCGCTCGCGGGGCCGATGTGCTTCTTCAGGATCAGCAGCGAGCTGGGGCAATCCCGCGCGATGCGCTCCGCGCGCCACCCGAAGAGCTGCGACCGCAAACCCCACGCCTCCGCGATTCCGATCACGACGAGATCGAAGTGCTTGGCCTGCTCGAGCACCGCGCCGATCGGATCGTCGTGCTCGACAACCTTGAAGTTGACCGGCGCCGGCTGCGTCGGATCGGCAAACGCCTGTTCCGTCACCGATTTGGCATTCAATCGCTTCTCACCCCCCGGCTTCGTGTCCCGTCCCGGCGGAATCACGTGCAGAACGGTCACGGCGGCATTCGCGTGACGTCCCATCCGCGCCGCGATCGCCAGCGCCAGCCGATCATGCGGACTTCCGAGGTAGGGGACCAGAATTGTCTTCGGTCGATCATGCAAACCGCGATCAATGAAAATCGCGACGTCGGTCCGCGCCTCGTCGAGTACCCGATGCACCGTGCCGCCCAGGAAGGTCTGCCCGATGACGGGGTTATGAAATCCCATCAAGATCAGATTCGCGTTGTTTTCCTCAGCGACGCGCACGATGTCCGCGGCCGGTTCGAGCGAGACGAAGGAGATAGGGTCCACCGGCACGTCATGGGCTGCGCCCGCTTCCACCAGAATATCCAACGGTGCTTTATCCTCGGCGCTCGCGTCGTCGACCGCGGCACGGTATGCCTCGTGCTCTTCAGCCCGGCGAAGATAGAGTCCCATGATGTGGCGCTTCGCCTCGTCGCGTCCCGTGATGACGTCGGCCAGCCGGATCAGCGGCTTCGCGCTGCGCGGCAGCGAGACAGGGATGAGGACGCCGAACGCATCCGGCGCGATTTCGCGTTTCATACGCGAGGCGCGCAGCAACCGCGCCGGATACACCCAATTCAGAATCGGCGTCGTCAAAAACGTGGTCACGATCGCCATCAACACCATCATCGCGAACACCGCGTCGGTGATGACCCCCAGCTCGCGACCGATGTTTAGAATCACCAGCTCCATCAGCCCGCGCGTGTTCATCAGAATGCCGATGGCCGACGACTCGCGCCAGTTCAACCCGCACACCCGCGCCGCGACCGCCGAGCCGCCGAACTTTCCAATGCACGCCACCAGAATGATCAACCCCGTCAGCATCCACAAGTCGCCGGAATTCAGCAGGCCGATCTGCGTCTTGAGTCCCGTGTATGCGAAGAAAATCGGCAACAGCACGATGACGATAAAATCCTCCAGCTTGTGATTCAGCTCCCGCACAAAACGGGAATTCTTGGGCATGATCGCTCCCATCATGAACGCGCCGAACAGGGCGTGAATGCCGATCGCCTCGGTCGCCCCCGCGCTGATCAGCACCAGCAGGAACACCACGCCCACCACCCCGGCTGTCAGCGTCCCCTGCCGCTCGTGCATCCGCTCGATGCGCACCAGCAAGGGCCTCACGATAAAGATCATGCCGAGCACGTACGCTGCCGACATTCCCGCGGTCATCGCGGCCGGGCCGAAGCCCTCCGCCTGCGCGAAACCGACGACGAACGCGAGCAGGCACCACGCCGTCACGTCATCGACGGCCGCGCAAGTGATCGTCACCGCGCCCACCGGGGTCTTGTGCAGGTTGCGCTCGGTCAGAATCCGCGCGAGCACCGGAAACGCCGTGATGCTCATGGCCGCCCCCATGAACAGCGCGACCGAACTGAATCGCATCGATGGCGTGTCGTTGAATAGCAGTGGATACAGATACATCGCCAGGCCGCAGCCGAGAAGAAACGGCAGGATGATGCTCGCGTGGCTGACGACGACGGCCGTATGCCCGCGATTCTTCAGCAGCTTGGGGTCCAGCTCCAGCCCGACGAGAAACAGGAAAAAGATGACGCCGACCTGGCTCAACACATTGAGGTACGGAATCGTGTCGGCTGCGAAGATCGTTTCAGAGGCGGCCGGCCACAGCCATCCCAGCAGGCTCGGCCCGAGCATGATGCCCGCGATCATCTCGCCGATGACTTTGGGCTGCTGCACGTATTCGAACGCAAGCCCCACCAACTGACTCGCCGCGAGAATGACCGCGATTTGCGCCAACAGTATCAGGATAAAATGATGCCGGCTGGGTCCTTCGTGGGTTTCGCGTCGACGACCGCCGCTGGAGTGAGCCCCTTCTTCGCGGCGCTCAATCGCAAATCCCGACGTCACCACGCCGTCGGCGATCTTTTCGAGGCGACCGGCGCGGCCTCGATCGCCGAGGGACACCCGAAATGTCTCAGACGCACCGGCAAGCGTTACCTGAACACCGGTCTCATCCCGTTCGATCCCCGAAATCTTGTAGTCCTCGAAAGAGCGACCCTCAAATCGGATGCGCACAAACCGGCCCGACTGGGCGATGAGGATTGTTTTCGATACCGACCCGGGCGCTTTCTCGTCGTCCGCCGCCAGCTCCCATTCCCCGGCGATATGCGGAGGGGCTTTCAGCGATTGCGATCGCGCCATGATCGCCCAGAGCCCTGCGGCGCCGGCGATGGCCATCGAGATGTAAAGCACTGTCTGACGGTTCATTCGGACGCGATCCGTTCCCCCCACATCGCTGGGCAGGGCGAGCCAGAAAAGCTAGCAGATCGATGCCTCGGTGGATAGCCGACGAGACCGCGAGTCACGGACACCGCGCCGTACCCCGTTCGCTCATTCGGCCCTACCATACGTCGCCGTGAAGCCGCGGACCTGCTCCGTCGGCCTCAGGAACGCCGGCGATGCAAGCCTTGTCATTTGAAAGCCGGCAAAAACGACCGTCGTTATGAATGGAGGGAATGACCGTGAGTGATCGAACGTGGATTGCAGCCGTCGCCGCAGTGTTGTTTTCGCTAAATACCGCCGTGGCGGCGCCGGAGGATGCGCACCGGCCGCACGGAGGCATGCTTCGATATCCGGACGTGAGCGAGAAGCACATCGTCTTCGTTTATGCGAACGACCTGTGGATCGTTCCGCGCGAGGGCGGAGCTGCCGCGCCGCTGGCATCGCCGCCGGGGCAGGAAGTGCTGCCCAAGTTCAGCGCCGACGGCAAGACCATCGCGTTCGTCGGCAACTACGAGGGCAATCGCGATCTCTACACCATTGACGTCGACGGCGGCATCTCCCGGCGCGTGACGCACCATCCCGCCTCCGAGCAACTCTGCGACTGGGCCCCCGACGGCCGGCTCATTTTCATGACCAACGGTTTTGCAGGCCTGCCCCGCCAACAGCAGCTTTTCACGGTCGCCGCGGCGGGCGGCTTGCCCGAGCAGATGCCGGTCCCCTACGGGGCGAATGGCGCGATTAGCGCGGAGGGCGAATGGCTGGCATACACACCGCACGCGATCGACTTTCGCACGTGGAAGCGCTACCGCGGCGGCATGCAGACCGACGTCTGGCTGTTTAACCTGAAGACGAGTGAGTCGAAGCAGATGACCGACTGGGAAGGGCTGGACTCACTTCCCATGTGGCATGGCAAGAGCGTCTATTTTCTCACCGACGCCGGGGAGAGCCATCGGCTCAATATTTGGGCCTACGACACGACCACCGGCGACCGGCGGCAAGTTACCGACCTGGCGGATTACGACGTGAAATGGCCGTCGATCGGACCCGGCCCCGGCGGTGACGGCGAGATCGTCTTTCAATACGGGTCCAAGCTGCACCTCCTCGATCTGGCGTCGGGAAAGTCGAAGGCGATCGACGTGATTATTCCGGGCGATCGACCGAAGCTCCGCGCCAAGAAGATCGACGGCGATGACTTCATCATGTCATGGGACATTTCGCCGACCGGCAAGCGCGTCATCCTCGGTGCTCGCGGCGATGTGTGGACCGTGCCGGCAAAGGAGGGCTCGCCCCGCAGGCTCACCCGCTCGTCGGGCGTCGCCGAACGCGATCCATCATGGAGTCCGGACGGCAAGTCGATCGCCTATATGTCAGACGCGACCGGCGAATATGAACTTTACGTGCGCGCCGCCGATGGCAAAGGTGAGCCGCGACAATTGACCCACGACAGTGATTGCTTTCGGTATCTCACCGGATGGTCGCCGGACTCGAAGCACCTGATCTTCAGCGACAAGACCGCTGAAATGCATCTGTGCAACGCCGAGAGCGGCGAGACGAAGCTGATCGACAAGGGGGACTGGGACGATCAGCTCCGGCCGAACTGGTCGCCCGATTCGCGTTGGATCGCTTATTCAAAGACGGGCGACAATCTCAACGGCGCGATCTGGATTTACAGCGTCGAGAGCGGCGAAAAGCACCGCGTAACGGCCGGCGTGTTCAACGATTCGCAGCCGTGCTTCGATCGCAAGGGGGACTTTCTCTACTTCGCGAGCAATCGCGATTTCTCATCGCCGGTGTATGAAGACCTGGGCAACTCGTGGATTTACTCCGACACCCAGCGGCTCTACTGCGTGCCGCTTCGCAAGGACGTGAAGTCCCCGCTCGCTCCCAAGAGCGACGAGGAAAACGGCGAAGATGATGACAAGGACGGCGACGACAAGGACGGGGATAAGGATGACGATAAAGACGAGGACGAAAAGAACGGCGATGAAAAGAAGTCGGACGATGCCGCGACCATGTCGAAGGCGTCGGATGACGAGAGCGACGATGAAGACAAAGAAGGAGACGGCGACAACAAGGACAAAAAGAAAAAGGAAGAGATCAAGCCCATCTCCATCGACCTCGACGGCTTCGAGTCTCGCGCCATTCAGCTTCCTGCCGAGCGTGGCGACTTCGGCGGCCTGTGCGTCAATGAGAAGGGCCGGCTGATTTATGTCCGCTCCCCGCGGCGCGGCTCTGAAGACAAACCTTCCATCAAAATCCTTGATCTCAAGGCCGAGAAGGACGACGACAAGAAGGAAAAGACCGTCGCCTCCGACGTTCGCGCATTCGCCGTCTCCGCCGACGGCGAGAAGCTGCTCATCCGCAAGGACGGCGAGAGCTTTTTCATTGTCGATGCGACCGACGATCAGAAGCTCGAGAAACCCGTCCCGACCGCCGGCATGGGCGCCGACATCGACCCGCGCGCCGAATGGCGGCAAATCTTCACCGAGGCCTGGCGCCTGCACCGCGATTACTTCTACGTCAAGAACATGCACGGCGTCGATTGGCCCGCGATCCGCAAACAGTACGAGGCCATGCTCACGGACTGCACCTCGCGCGACGACGTCACCTACGTCATCGGCGAGATGATCTCCGAGCTGAACGTCGGTCATGCTTATGTCCGCGGCCCCGGGGACGTGGAAAAAGAGCCGAGCGTCAGCGTCGGCATGTTGGCCTGCGACTTCGAATCAGAACCCCGCACGAACGTGGCGGCCATCTCAGAACCCCCCGCGGAAGCGGGGGGCCGAGCCGGCGGCGCCTACAGAATCAAGAGGATTTATTGCGGCGGCGCGTGGGACGCCGACGCCCGCAACCCGCTGCAAACACCCGGGAACGAAGTGAAGGAGGGTGAATACCTGCTCGCCGTGAACGGCACGCCCCTCGACTCGGTCAAGGACCCGTGGGCCGCGCTGCAGGGGCTCGCCGGATTGAACGTCACGCTCACGGTCAGCGAGAGCCCAACCCCGGACGACAAGGCCCGCGATGTTGTCGTCAAGACACTCGAAGGCGAAATTCCCCAGCGCTATCGCGCCTGGATCGAGCGGAACCGTGCCTACGTTGCCGAGAAAACCGGCGACCGGGTCGGCTACATCTACGTGCCCAACACCGGCACCGACGGCCAGAACGACCTCTTCCGCCAGTTCCAGGGCCAGAAGGACAAGGCGGCGCTCATCATCGACGAGCGCTGGAACGGCGGCGGGCAGATTCCGACGCGATTCATCGAGCTGCTCAATCGCCCCGTCACCAACTACTGGGCGCGGCGCGACGGGAAGGACTGGATGTGGCCGCCGGATTCGCAGCAGGGGCCCAAGTGCATGCTGATCAACGGCCTCGCCGGCAGCGGCGGCGACATGTTCCCGTGGCTGTTCCGCTTCAACAACCTGGGCAAGCTGATCGGCACGCGCACCTGGGGCGGGCTGGTCGGCATCAGCGGCAACCCGCAGTTCATCGACGGCGGCAACACCAACGTGCCCACATTCGGCTTCTACGAAAAGGACGGCTCATGGGGCGTGGAGGGCCACGGCGTTGACCCCGACATCGAGGTCCTCGACGACCCCGGCAAGATGACCGGCGGCAAAGACCCGCAGCTCGACGCCGCCATCGCGCTGATGCTAGACGAGATCGAAAAGAACCCCTACGCACCGGCCAAGCGGCCGGCCGACCCGGACCGGCGCGGCATGGGGCTGCGGGATGAGGATCGGTGAGGAATCGACTAGGCGACCCGATGAAGCTGCCGAACGGCGATCAAGGCACTATCGACGTCGCCGGGAAGCTGGGCGGCTATTGTCTCAATGCGGAACACGCGCGCGGCCGGCACAAAGCGAGAGTCTTTGAAGCCACGCTCGGAATTACCGCAACCGACTCCGAACGCCTGGTCGAAGCGCTTCAGGATGCGGCGGCCAACGGCGACGCTATTTTTCGTAAAACGAACGAATATGGCGACGAATACATGATAGAATTCGTTATGGAAGCAGACGAGCGGAGTTTCGTGGTGACAAGTTCCTGGTTCCTCGACAAGGGAAAGGGGATTCCGCGGCTGACCAATTGTTACGTCAACTTGAAAAAGAGTTAAGAACGCAAGGTGAAAAATGGGAGCCGATGAGCTGAAACTTCACGATGTTGTCGCCCTTATGGCAGCTTTGCCCGAGGAGGGTTTGCGACAGGGCCAGATGGGGACGATCATCGACGTGTACGAGCCGGGGGTTTACGAAGTCGAATTCGCGGATAACCAGGGACAAACCTATGCCAGCTTGACGCTGGCGGCCGCACAACTCCTGCCGCTCCATTCGGAGCCGATGAAGGCGGTGCCGTGATGGCGGCGAAAAAACCGCGCGCAAACGGCGGAAAGCACAATGAGATGATGCAGAGCAAGAATCAGCAGAATCGATCACTTGATCCGTCTTTTCCGCAGCCCGAATGCGCCGTGCGACCAATCTTCAATCCGATATTGTTACTCCTGGTCATGGGAGTTCTGGTCTCACAACTTCCATTCTCGCTCTGACCGCTTCCTTACGTGCGCCGCTCTGATTGTCGATTCACGCATTCGCTCGGCTCGCTTAGATTAGGAGCGTAGGAGTGATTTGCGCGCATGGATCAACCCCTCATAGAAGTCCACGAACTGACCAAGATATTCCCCACCACCGAGGGCGGCGAGAAGCGGGCCGTCGACGCCGTCTCCTTCACCGTCGCGGCCGGGGAGATTTATGGGTTGCTGGGGCCGAACGGGGCGGGCAAGACCACCACGTTGCGGATGTTGAGCGGGCTGGTGACACCGACGGGCGGGTATGCGCGGCTGAACGGCTTCGATGTGCGCGTTCAGCGGGAGCAGGCCAAGCGTTGCCTGGGCTATCTCACGGCCAGCACCGGGTTGTACCAGCGTCTCACGCCGCGGGAGTTGCTGCGCTATTTCGGCGAGTTGATCGACATGCCGAAAGACGCCATCGCGCGGCGGACCGACGAACTGGTCGAGTGGCTGGACATGGGTTCGTTCGCGAATCTGCGCTGCGGCGGCCTGTCCACCGGTCAGAAGCAGCGGACCAACATCGCCCGGGCACTGATGGGCGACCCGCCCATCCTGGTGATGGACGAGCCGACACTGGGGCTGGACGTGCTGACCAATCGCGTGGTGCTGGATTTCATTCGCGCCGAGGGGGCCCGCGGCAAGGCGATCATCCTCTCGACGCACTATCTCGACGAGGCTGAAGCGCTGTGCGATCAATATGGATTGATACACGATGGTCGGCTGGTGGGTGTCGGTGATCTGGCAACTCTTCAGGCCATGTCCGGCAAGCGCCGGCTGAGTGAGATATTTTTGAAACTTTGCGGGCAGGAGGAGCATGTGTTGAAAGGGGTTGTTTAGCCGTGGTAGAGGATCTAGTCACCGCGCCAATAACGGTTGGTGCTGCTCGCTTGTGCGAACTTCGTCTTCACCCCGGCGGGGTGACGGGTTGTAGCCACGGGTGGAGCGAAGCGGAACCCGTGAATTTCATGCGCTACCGTATAGTCCGCTCCGAAGGAGCGGCGGAATCCTCAGATTTCGCCAAGCTTCGAAAGGTGGGCGATACCCACCCCATGCCGACGCGAAAGGCCGTCGGCATGGCACCCGTCACCGGTTGGAAACTTGTCCCAAATCCTTGTTGGCGCTTCGGGCCTGGAAATAGGAGCGTTCTTTGAAGCGCTACCGCCGGGTTTGGACGGTTTACAAGAAGGAACTGGTGGAGACCCTGCGCGATCGGCGGACGCTGATGGCCATGGTCGTCGTGCCCATCGTCCTCTACCCGGTGCTCATGGTCGTGCTCGTCGAGGCCCTCAAGAGCGAGGCCGGCCGCCAGGAGAAGCAGCACTATCATCTGGCCGTGCCCGATGAGCGCCACAAGCAGTGGCTGCTCGACGTTTTCCAGCGCGAGGACGCGTCGCGGGCGGCCGAGCAGGCCGCGCTCGAAGCAGCCGCGAAGAAGGTCGGTCGCGAGGCGGATGACGCATCGGCGGCATTCCGGACGCGGCTGGGTCCGGAGCAGATCACCATCGGCGTGGTGCCTGAAGATCAGCTATGGGACCAGGTTTCGCGCAACGAATATCACGCGGCGGTGCTCGTCGATCCACCGCCCGATCCGGATGATTTCGCCGACAAGCGCAACCGCGTCGTACAGATTCTCTACAACGACACCGACCCGCTCTCGGAAGTCCTGTTCCGCCAGCTCAACTTCGTCCTCGGCAACGAGATGGAACGCATCATCCGCGCTCGCGTGCGCGACGTGTCCGGCGGCGAAGACCTTCTGTCGCCGCTCGCCGCCAACAGCATCTCGACCACCAGCCCCGATCGCCAGTTCGCCAAAGCGCTCGCGATGATCGTCCCCTTCCTGCTCGTCACCATGACCGTGACCGGCGCCATGTACCCCGCCATCGATCTGACCGCCGGCGAGCGGGAGCGCGGGACGCTTGAGACGCTGGCGGTTTCGCCGGTGCCGGTCGGCCAGATCGTCGCCGGCAAGTTCGGCGTTATCGTGACAATCGCGATGGCCACCACGGCCCTGAACCTCGCGTCAATGACGGCCGTGATTCACTTCAGCGGCATGGACAAGCTCTTCTCGCAGGGCCGCGGCGAGGCGCCATCGGTGGAAATGGGCGTCGAAGCGCGCATCATCGAGGGCGCGCCGGGCGTGAGCGACGAAACCCTCGGCCAAGCACAGCGCGAAAACCTGAATCGCCGAAAGGACATCGAGCGGGCGGCCGCCCAGTCCGTCGGCTTCATCGCCGGCGCCGCCCCCATCGTGCTGCTGGCGATGGTGCCGTTCGCGGTGCTGTTCAGTGCCGTGATGCTGGCGGCGTGCAGCTTCGCCCGCACCTTCAAGGAAGCCCAGAACTACATGATGCCGGTCATGATGGCCGCCATCGTCCCCGCCATGATCGTCTCCTACATGCCCACGGTGAAGCTCGAAGGCACGATGCTGGTGATCCCCGTCGCCAATATCGTCGTGCTGATGCGCGAGCTGTTTCTGGGGAATTACACGGCGAGCGCCGTCGGAATGGCACTCGGCTCGACGTGCTTCTACGCCATCGCGGCCGTGGCCGTGGCGAACCGTGTTTATGGCAACGAATCGGTCCTGTTCAGCGACGTGGGAACCTACAAGACGCTCATTCTGCGGCGGTTCATGCGCCCGCAGTTGCGACCCTCGGCAGCCATGGCGCTGCTCACCGTCGCGATTCTGTTCCCGTTCTATTTCTACGCCCAGTCCGGGCTGATCGCCGCGGATGCGTCGGCCGAGCGAAACCTCACCATGATCGCGATCACGCAAGTCGCCGGCTTCGCGCTGCCGGTGATTCTGCTGGCCTGGTACACCAAGCTGAATCTGCGGGAGACATTTTCACTGAAGATGCCGCGACTGCGGCACATTGCCGGCGCGATGCTGCTTGCGATCTCTATTTTTCCGGTGAGCATGTACTTGCAGCAGATCCAGCTTCATTTTTTCCCGGCCACCGAGGCGATGCGGATGCTGGAGCAGCAGTACGAAATGCTCTTCGGCGACGCCCCGCTCTGGCTGTTGATCGCGGTCGTGGCGGTTGCGCCGGCCATCTGTGAAGAGCTTCTGTTTCGCGGATTTCTGCTGGCGGGGCTGCGCGACCGGCTTTCGACCTTTAAAGCCGTTCTGATGGTGGGCCTGATCTTTGGACTCTATCACTACCAGATTGAGCGGATTCCGATCATCAGCCTGATGGGAATGCTGCTGACGTTCGTGTGCCTTCGATCCGGGTCGATCTTTCTGGCGATGCTGATCCACGTGGCGAACAACGGCCTTGGGGTGGCTTCGACGCGCAGTGTGAA